>JAICSB010000104.1 GCA_025937115.1 Pseudonocardiaceae bacterium
CAAAACAGTCACCGACATCGACAGCCACGACCACACCGTCGACATCGACAACCACCCCCACACCACGGTGACCGACTCCGACAACGGCTCCTACAACGAGCACTCCCAGATCGACCAAAGCCACGTCCACCAGACCGGCCTGGTCAACGTCGACCACGTCCTCAGCGACAACAACACCGACCTACACCTGCTCTAAACCCCCACCACCACCACGGCTGACGCCGCCATCCCGGGTGGGATGACGGCGTCAGTCGTGTATCAACCCACGCATCGCCATTCGGAACCGAAACGCGACCGCGCGTACCGACAAACCGCCATTCGGCTCCGAATGGCGGTTTTGGCCTGCGCTCAGGCCGCGTAAAGGTTCCGAATGGCGGTGGCACTCGGCGCTTCGGCGGGCGCGCCGGCCACCAGAGCCACCACCTCCTCGACGTCCGTCGTCAACTGGCGTGAGCACGTGCGGGGCCCAGGTTGGCGGTACTTGGAGAGCGGCCAACCGGCACGGGAACATCGGTCCGTAGGATCGTGTTGTGGCCAACGTGAGCGATCAGATCCGGGACGTCATCATCATCGGCTCGGGCCCGGCTGGCTACACCGCCGCGATCTACACCGCGCGAGCCCAGCTGGAGCCGCTGGTCTTCGAGGGCAGCCAGTACGGCGGCGCCTTGATGACCACCACCGACGTGGAGAACTACCCGGGGTTCCGCGACGGGATCATGGGTCCCGATCTGATGGAGCAGTTCAAAGCCCAAGCTGAGCGCTTCGGTGCGGAGGTGCAGGCCAAGGACGTCACCTCGGTCGAGCTGGCTGGTGACATCAAGCGGGTCGTGGTGGATGGGACTACCTACCTGGCCCGGTCGGTGATACTCGCGATGGGCGCGCAGCCCCGCTACCTCAACGTCCCGGGAGAGCAGGAACTGCTCGGCCGCGGCGTCAGCTCGTGCGCCACCTGTGACGGTTTCTTCTTCCGCGATCAGGATATCGCCGTCATCGGCGGTGGGGACTCCGCGATGGAGGAGGCCATCTTCTTGAGCAAGTTCGCGAAGTCGGTGACCGTGGTGCATCGGCGCGACGAGTTCCGCGCCTCGAAGATCATGCTTGAGCGCGCCCGGAACAACGACAAGATCCGCTGGCGCACCGGGGTGACCGTCGACCGGGTAGTCGGCGACGGCGGTGTGAGCGGCCTGGAGCTCTCCGACAAAGCGACGCTGGACGTCACCGGCATGTTCGTGGCGATCGGGCACGACCCGCGCAGTCAGCTGGTCCGCGATCAGGTGGACACCGACGCAGCCGGGTACGTAGTGGTGACCGCGCCGTCGACCGCTACCAGCGTGGACGGCGTCTTCGCGGCGGGTGACCTGGTGGACCACACTTACCGGCAAGCCGTCACCGCCGCGGGCACTGGCTGCGCGGCCGCGATCGACGTCGAACGCTGGCTCGCTGAGCACGCGGACCCGCACGCGCAGGTGGCTGCCGAGTTCGTCGGCGGCGGCTACGGTTCCAAGTCCTGATCACCTATTCCATCCGGCCATGCAGAACCGCAACCAGGAGATGAGATGGCAGATAAGTCGACCGTGACCGTGACCGATGATTCGTTCGCCGACGCCGTGCTCGGCAGCGACAAGCCGGTGCTGGTGGACTTCTGGGCGAGCTGGTGCGGACCCTGCAAGCAGGTGGCGCCGGTACTTGAGGAGATCGCCTCGGAGAACGGTGACAAGCTCACCATCGCGAAGATGGACATCGACGCCAACCCCAGCACCCCACGGGACTACCAGATCATGTCGATCCCGACCATGATCCTTTTCTCGGGTGGTAAGCCGGTGAAGCAGATCGTCGGAGCCAAGCCCAAGGCTGCGCTGCTCGAAGACCTGGCTGACTACCTGGGCTGATTCGCTACTGCCGCGATGTCAGTGGCAGGCTCATCGTCGCAGCAGGCAACCGATTACCGTGGGACGCGTCCTGTCCGGCGGGATGAGCTTGAGTGACAGACCCGCACTGCGACTACGCGCCGAGTGAAGTGAGGTTGAATGCAGCTGCTGCGCCGCGGCGACACCGGACAGGCGGTGGCGCAGCTGCGGGCGTTGCTGACCTCACAGGGGTTGCTCCCACCGCCGTCGGAATCGGGTGCTGAGACAGCTGCGGACCCTGACATCTTCGACATCACGGTGGAGCACGCGGTCCGCGCCTTCCAGCAGCGCCGCGGTCTGATCAGCGATGGCATCGTCGGGTGGGCCACCTACCAGGCGTTGTGCGATGCGCGTCTGGGGTTCGGCTGCCGCCTGCTCAGCTATCTCATCGCCGGTCCGATGCGCGGCGACGACGTATGCACGCTGCAGGAACGGTTGCTTGAGCTGGGCTATGACGCCTACCGGGCGGACGGGATCTTCGGTTCGCATACCGAGGCCGCACTGCGCAGCTTCCAACGTGACTATGGCCTGCGGGTCGACGGGGTATGCGGGCCGGCCACCTTGCGGGCGCTGCGCCAGCTGCAGCCCAAGGTCCGCGGTGGTAGGCCGGTGTTACTCCGCGAGCAGGAACGGGCCCGCCGGGCGGGTCCAGCCTTGCGTGGCAAGCGGATCATCATTGATCCGTGTCACGGCGGCTCCGAGCAAGGCATCGTGGTCGACGGAGCCACCGAGACAGACCTGATGTGGGACCTGGCTACGCGGCTGGCGGGCCGGATGGCTGCTACCGGGATGGAGACGCTGCTGTCCCACAGCCGGGACACCAGCCCCACAGAAGCTGACCGAGCCGCCTTCGCCAACACCGAAGGTGGCGACCTGGTCCTGTCGCTGCACACCGACGGCCATCCCACCGCGCTGGCACATGGCTTGGCGACGTTTCACTTCGGCACCAGCAACGGCACCAGCTCCACCCTGGGTGAGGCGCTGGCCGAGTTCATCCAGCGCGAGCTGACCGCCCGCACCGGGATGCTCGACTGCGGAACCCACCCCAAGACCTGGGAGCTGCTGCGGATGACCCGGATGCCCGCGGTGCGGGTGGAACTGGGCTACCTGACCAACCCTGGGGACCGCCGCAAACTCCTCGAACCTGCCTTCCGCGATGTGGTCGCCGAAGGGATAGTGGTCGCCGTCAAGCGGCTCTACCTGCTGGGCGAGAACGATCAACCCACCGGCACGTTCACCTTCGCCGATCTCCTACGCGGCGAGCTGAATGGCTGCCCCTCGTGAAGTCGGCTAGGTCCGCGCTAGCGCAGCGCGGTGTGGATCTGGTGCCACACGATGCAGGGAAAACGACGGCGGTGCCATCTCCAGCGCCGGCAGGCCCGGCAGCGACCCGCTGCGGTGGGCTGATGGTGGGTCAAGACCCGCCGCAATGCGGCGATGGGGCCCGGATGATGGCAGGACGTTTCCAGCTCGGCGAGCGTGTCCCACACCGACTGGACCATGTTCCTGGCGCACGGATGATCAGCTAGCCACGCGACGGCGGCTACGGATCCCAGAGCGGGTAGCGGCTGCACGGTCTGGCGTTGCCGGCACAGCTGCTGAAAACGGCCGCGCCCGGCATTAGTCAGCGCCGCCCGTCGCATTCCCCACCCGTCCGGCTCAGCCAGTGTCACCGCGCTGCTGTCGCACAACGCGGCGAGCGAGTCGGCAACATAGTCCGGTATCTGACGTCCGTGGTCGAACCAGTGATCTCCCGTCCTGGCTATGCCGCCGGCGTTGACGCGCCGCAGCGCCATCCAGTCGTAGAGGTCTGTTCCGGTCAGCGGGGGCCTGGTCGTGGCAGGAGACCGAGGTCCCGGCTGGGCTGTACTCATCACGGTCCCCCTCTCATCGCCGTGGAATGGCCGGACCGGCGACTCTGCGTCGGGGCATCGCCGGTCCGGCCATGACCCTTCGCACGCGGTGGTGAATGCGCCGTTCAGGGCTGGAGCGGAGTCAAACAGTGCGACACGCCTGGATGCAAGCTTTCACATCAATGTTTCGCAGTGAGTACCCAATATGGTTAACTCATTCCGAAGTGAACCCGTGAATGCTTTCATTCCGGGTGTAAGATTCCCTCACGGTGAGAGAGGTGGACAATGACCGAGGCCATCACGACGACGGGCTCGACCGTGCCCCGCCGGCAACTCGGCCGGTACCTGCGTGACCTGCGCAACAAATCCCGGCTCACCGTGCGCGCCGCCGGCGCGCAACTGGAATGGTCCGAGGCCAAGATCTGGCGCATCGAGACCGGGCAGACCTCCCTGCGCAGCCTCGACGTGGAGGCGATGTGCAAGGTCTACGGCGCGTCGGCGGACATGACCGAGGCGCTGATGGGTCTGGCCAAGGAGACCAAGGCGCGCGGCTGGTGGCACTCCTACGGCGACGCCATCCCGGAGTACTTCGACGTCTACATCGGATTGGAGGAAGCCGCGTCCCACTTCAGCTGGTACGAGTCCGAACTGGTGCCAGGACTGTTCCAGACTGAGGACTACGCCCGCGCGGTGATCCGGGCAGACAACCAGGGAGCGGACGACGCTGAGGTCGAACGACGGGTGCACGTCCGCATCGCGCGCCAAGCGCTGCTGACCAGGGTCACCCACCCCCCGGTATTCAACGTGGTGCTCAACGAGGCCATCCTGCATCGCCCGGTCGGCGGCGAGGAGGCCGCGCACGGACAGCTCAAACGGCTGATAGAAGTCAGCGAACTGCCCACCGTGTCGCTGCGGGTGGTGCCTTTCGATGCTGGGCTGCACCACGGCATCATGTCCGGCACGTTCGAGCTTTTGCGGTTCCCGCTCAATGGCAACGGCCAGGACACCGAGCCACCCACGGTATACGTCGAAAGCTTCACCGGAGCGCTGTACCTGGACAAACCCCACGAAGTCGCCCGGTACGACACCGCGTTCACCAACATCTGGGAGTCCTCTCTGGACGAGAGCGCCTCCCGGGAGCTGATCACTCAAGTGACAAGGGAGCTAGGAAAGTGAGCACAATCGACCTGTCCAGCGCCACCTGGCGCAAGAGCAGCCGCAGCAACGGCCAAGCGAGTTGTGTGGAGGTCGCCGACCTCGACAGCGGGCACCGCGCGGTGCGGGACTCCAAGAACCCCACCGGCCCGGCCCTGATCGTCACCCCCACCCAGTGGGTGTCCTTCACCACTGCCGTGCGCACCGGTGAGCTTGGCTGACTCACCCTCCGAGCCGCGGCCGCCCGGCGCAGTGTTCGCATCCTTCCTAGGACACCACGCCCTCCGAACTCCACAGCAGAGCTGCCGCTGCGTGATCAAATAGCTCTGCTGTGGAGTTCGGGAAGCGGAAGACACTCATGACCCGGGAGGGGCGGCAGCATGATGGCGGGTGACAGCCGATTGGGTGGGGTCAGGCGGGGCGCAGGCTGGGCTCGACGTTGTGGATGGTCACCGACGTCAGCAGCCTTTCCAAGGCAGCCTCGACGTCTTCCTTCCAGGTCAGGGCAGTACGCAGCTCCAGGCGTAGCCGGGGCCAGCGCGAATGCGCGTGCACCGTCTTAAAGCCGACCTGCTGCAGGAACTCGGCGGGAACCACGCACGTGGACTCCGCAGTGGGACGGGCATCACCGAAGGCCTCGATGGCCTTGACACCGCGCCGGGTGAGGTCCTTGGCGACCGCCTGCACCAGCATCCGGCCCAAGCCGCCACCTTCGAACTCCGGGAGCACCTTCAGTGCGGTGAGCAACACGGCATCGGGGCTGACCGGTGAGGTGGGAAACGCCGACGCCCGCGGCACCGCGCCGGGCGGAGCGTAGAGCACGTAGCCAGCCGGCACATCGCCGGACATCACGATCCGCCCGCAGGAACCCCACTCCAGCAGCACGCTGGAGACCCAGGCCTCCTTCTCCAACTCCGTTTGACCGAAGTCCTCCGCCTGCTCCCGGATATGCGGGGCAAGCTCCCAGAACACACAGCGTCGGCACTGCTTCGGCAGCAGATTGAGCTTGTCCAGGGTGACGCCGACCATTCGACGTGACACCGGGCCTCCCTGAACTCCACGAGCGCGCGCCAGCGGTGGGCACAGCGCCTGGCGCAGCATATGCCGATGGCGGCCCGGAGTGAAGACGGCAGCCACTGTGGGGTTGACCTCTACACTGCCAGGGGACCCGCAACCGCAGCGAAGGCGCCCACATGACCCCCAACTCCACGCCTGACCAGCCGTGCCGCAGACAGCCCACCCAACGAGACCTCGATCCGCACCTGCACCGCTACGCCCAGCGCACCGCGGGCATGACCGCTTCCGAGATCCGAGCGCTGTTCGCGGTGGCCAGCCGTCCCGAGGTGGTGTCCCTGGCCGGCGGTATGCCGTACCTGTCGGCCCTGCCGCTGGACTCGTTAGCTGACGAGCTGGCCCAGATGGTCGCCACTGAGGGGATGACGGCGTTGCAGTATGGCTCGGCGCAAGGCACTGCGGAGCTTCGCGAGCGAATCTGCGAGGTGATGGGCCTGGAAGGGATCCGGGCGCACGCCGACGACGTCACGGTGACCGTCGGCTCCCAGATGGCGCTGGACATGGTGACCCGGATCTTCTGCGACCCGGGAGACGTGGTGCTCGCCGAGGCACCTTCGTATGTCGGAGCATTGACCACCTTCGCCTCTTATCAGGCGCAGGTGGTGCAGGTGCCGATGGACGACGACGGATTGATACCCGACGAGCTGAGCGCGGCGCTGTGCGCGCTGCGCGCCCACGGCCGCACCCCCAAGTTCCTGTACACGATCCCGAACTTTCACAATCCGGCCGGCGTCACGCTGGCCGTGCCGCGGCGTGCCGAGATACTGCGGTTGTGCGCCGAGCATCAGGTGCTGATCGTCGAGGACAACCCCTACGGTCTGCTGGGCTTCGACGGCCAGATCTACCCGGCGATGCGCGCCGCCGACCCGGACAATGTGGTGTACCTGGGCTCGTTCTCGAAGACCTTCGCGCCCGGACTGCGGGTCGGCTGGGCGCTGGCCCCCCACGCAGTGCGGGAGAAGCTGGTGTTGGCCGCGGAGTCGGCGACCCTGTGTCCCCCGACGTTCACCCAGTTCGTGGTGGCCCGCTACCTGACAGCGCATGACTGGAAGGGTCAGATCAAGACCTACCGGGAGGCCTACCGGATCCGTCGAGACGCCATGCTCGAAGCGCTGGCACACTACCTTCCGCCGGGGTGCCGGTGGACCCATCCCGCGGGCGGGTTCTACGTCTGGCTCACCGTGCCCGAGGGGTTGGACACCAAGGCGATGCTGCCCCGGGCAGTGACCCAGCGGGTGGCCTACGTTCCGGGCACCGCCTTCTACGCCGAGTCGGACAGATCGTCGGCAGGGCGGCTGATGCGACTGTCGTTCTGCTATCCGACACCGGAGCGGATCACTGAAGGGGTGCGCCGGCTGGCCGCCGTGCTGGACAACGAGCTCGAGTTGCAGCGCACGTTCGGTAGCCTGCGCCCACGCACGGTGTTCGGTTCGCAGTCACCGTCTCCGGACACTGCGTAAAACTGAGGAGTCTTCGGGTGACCGATCGCACCGTCGCTGTGCTGGCTGGTGGGCTATCGCACGAGCGAGACGTGTCGCTTCGCTCCGGGCGCCGGCTGTCCAGCTCGCTGCGTGATACCGGGCTGTACGTCGAGGAATGGGACGTCGACGCGAAACTGATCAGCCGCATCAACAGCAGCCGGCCAGACGCCGTCGTGATCGCGCTGCACGGCGGTGCGGGGGAGAACGGCGCCGTGCAGTCGGTGTTGGAAATGCTGGGGGTGCCCTATGTGGGTGCCGATCCGCGGGCCTGTCGCCGGGCCTGGGACAAACCGACGGCCAAAGACGAACTGGCCCGCGCCGGCCTGAGCACACCGGAGTGGATCACGCTGCCGCACGCCACCTTCCGTGACCTCGGAGCCCAGGACGTGCTCGACGCGCTGGTCGCCCGGCTCGGCTTGCCGCTGATTCTCAAGCCACCCCAGGGCGGCTCCGCGCTGGGGCTGCACCTGGTGCGCGAGGTCGCCGAGCTCCCGGGTGCCATCGTGGGCTGCCTGGCCTACGGGGACTCGGTGCTCGCGGAGAGCTTCGTCGAGGGCGTCGAGGTCGCGGTGACCGTGCTGGACGGACCGGACGGGCCCCGGGCGCTACCCGCGGTGGAGATCGACGCCACGTCCGGGTTCTACGACTACACCGCCCGCTATACCGCGGGACTGGCGACCTTCCACGCCCCGGCCCGCCTCGATGGCGCAGCGGCCGCCGCGGTAGCCGACCTGGCAGTCAGTGCGCACCAGATACTCGGACTGCGTGATGTGTCCAGAACCGACGTGGTGGTCACGCCGGACGGAGTGGCCCAGTTCCTCGAGGTCAACGTCGCCCCCGGGCTCACCGAGACATCACTGCTCCCGATGGCGATCGAATCCACCGGCGCCCACCTAGGCTCCATCTACGCCGCCCTCATCGAACGAGCCATCGCCCGCGGTCCAGAGACGTCCGGGCGGCTCCGCCGGCACGTCGACTAGGGCTCCGGCTCGTCGCACAGCTCGAAAGAATCGATCATCCCGAGGGCTTGCAGAGGGCGCAGAACAGCCCGGCCCTCGGCGACGAGACAGAAACCGATGTGGTTTGCCTCGGCGTGCTGACGCGCGTTTTCCAACACCATGACGCCCTGGGCACCGATGAACTTAACGCGACGCAAGTCGACTACCACCCGGCGACAGGTCCCAGCGTCGAGCTGGCGGTGGATAGCCGCGCTGAGCTGCGGCGCCGTTCGAGAATCGATCTCGCCGCTGACCCGCACGACCACGACGTCGTCACGGTGATCGAGCGTCAAACCGATGGACTGTTTCGACAGCCGTCGGTGGCCCCCCGATGTGCCAGCGTGTGGCTCGCCGCGGTCCGGTTCGTCCGGAGCCGCCGGATCCAAGAAGTCCGTACGCGGCCCTGGCTCCGGTCGCCGTGATGACGTTGCGTGCGCCATCCAGTGGAGTACCCCGTACAGCAACTCTCGACACCCGCCTGTTCAGATCGTTCACCAGGGCCCGATGTACCTGTGCCTTGATCGCTGTTTGTGTGCCGTAGACGACAAGAAATGTCGTCTACGGCACACAAACGCTGATCACCGGCGAGTTGGCACGCCATTCGGAGCCGAATGGCGGTTCTGGGACCCTAGCTGGGCGCTGTTCGGAGCCGAATGGTGGATTTGTCGACCGGCTAGACGTCGAGGAAGCGGACGTCCTTGGCGTGGCAGGACCCAAGCCCGCGTAGCCCGGATCAGTGGAACGGCAGTCGGGTAGCTTGCCGGGCAGCCCCGCCAGATCACAGCCTGCGACGACGAGATCGCCTTGTTGGTGATCGTCCCGGCCTCCATGGGTTGCGCTCCAGCCAGTCGATCAGCCATTCGTTGCAAGCAGCGACGGGTATTCTGAGTCAGGGGCGCATGAGGGCGACGATGCGCTCCAAGTCGTCGACGGAGCC
>JAICSB010000365.1 GCA_025937115.1 Pseudonocardiaceae bacterium
GGCACTGTTCCTCACCACTGAGGCTGTGATCGCTGACAAGCCGGAGAAGCACCCGGCACCGGCGGGCGGCGGCATGCCCGACGGCGGCGGCATGGACTTCTGATCCATCCGTAGTTAGTCCCCGCAGGGCCCGATCCCATCTCCAGGGGACCGGGCCCTGCGGCATTTTCGGGATACCCGCAAAACCGCAATTCGGAGCCAACGACGTGGGCGCTGCGCGCCGCCCAGAGGAGTGAAATGGGTCCTGGGTCGCGGTACGGCCCTCGTCCTCAGGTGGGGAACAGCCTTGCGTGCGCCGAGTTCGACAGGAGGGCTGCGCTGGCGGCGGTGGACAGCCGTGGTGTCGAACTCGGCGACAACAGGGTTGTCGCGACTGTATTCCGAAGCGAATGGCGCCGGTACGGTACCCGCTGATCGCTATTCGGTTCCGAATGGCGGCTGGCCTGGTCCGGGAGTGCTGGGCTGAGCGTGGATGAGGGGGTCGGGGGCAAGCGGGTCGGCGCCGCCGCGCTGGCCGCGGTGGTTCGCGATCCTGACGTACTACGCCATCGCTAACGCCGCCTCGTTCACCTTGCCCGGTCACCAACGCCGGTGGCGCCGCCCGCTGGCCGTGCTCGGGTTCACCGGCTGCGCCGTGCTCGCGTTGACCCTGCCGTTAAGTACAGTCCTGACCGGCGCAGCCGTCCTCGTCCTGGGGCTGCTTGGCAGAGCCGTCCGGTGCGACCCTAGATTGGCGAACCGGGATCCCGAGTGACGATTCGGGTGCCGGGTACCGCGGCGGCCAACGTGGCGATGTCGTGGGGATCGGCGGTGAGCACGATCGCCGCGTCGACAGTGGTGCAGGCAGCGACGACATGAGCGTCGGCAATGTGCTCGCTGCCACTGGCTGTGTCGTGCAGGATCGCGCCGACCAGTTTGGCGAACCGCTCGTCGGTCGGCAGGATCCTGATTCGCTGGCCACCGCGTCGACGGGCCAGCGCAGCCTCGACGTGTCGAGTGCGGGCTAACCCGCGGCAGACCTCAGCCAAGGTCACCGCGGAGCAGCGCACCTCGCCGCCGTCGTCGATCGCGCGACGCAGCAAGGCCCGCATGCCAGTGGCCTGCTGGCTGTCGAGGAGATCGAACGCCGCGGCGTCGAGGACCACCGCGAAACTCATGCGGCGTTCGTCCCATCCAGCTCACCATGCTGGACAGCGTCGACCAGGGCCTTCGCGGCGGCGAACTGTTCGGGAGATGGGGCGCCGTGCTTGTCGTCCAGCTCGTCCAGCCATTCCCGCAACGCCAGCCGATGGGCCGCCAGCTCGAGAGCCTCACGCAAAGCGTCGTTCGCAACCGAAGACATGCTTCGGCCGCCGACTGCCTCCAGTGCTTCCACCACATCCTCATCGAGATTCAGCGTGACTCGCCGCTTGTTCACACAAACATCATAACGGATGCTGACCGATCAGTCGCCGGTCTGGTGGGCAGCGACGTAGCTCTGTGCATCCGGTGCCATGAACAGCGGCTTGACCTCCCGTAGCCCGCCGAGTACGGCGGCATCGGGAACGTCGACCGAGGACTCCCGGCTGGCCGGCGAGCCCGGCTTTGCGAAGTTCAGGTCGGCGACGAGCTTGTCGGTGGTGATATTGGTGCTCTGGAGTAACGCCTCCTGGATCCCAGACCGGCTCATGTTCCCGTTGGTGCAGGCCCGCTTGAGCAACTGGCCCCAGATCTTCCCGATGGCATAGCCATAGGGCACCCCGCTGTTGGGCAGCTGCAGGTAGCCGGCCTGCCGGTATGCCCCGGCGACGTGCTCCGCCCTGGGCGCAACGGCGGAAAACGGCACCGAGCTGCCCAGCACCGAAAGGTTGCCCAACGCACCAGCGGCTGGACCGAACAGCAGCTGTGGGCTGAACGCCGCACTGTTGCCGATCATCGGCACATTGAGTCTCAGCTGCTGGTTGGCCGTGAGAGCCGACGCGGTCTGGTCGGGGGTGGTGCTCAGTGCGATCGCCGTTACCCGGGGCGAGCCGGCGAAAGCGGCCATAAAGGCGCGCATATCCGATGTCGAAGTGGTGACCTTGGCGTCGCGCAGCGTGAGATGGTGGCGCTGGGCGAAATACCTGGCGCCGCGCAGACCGTTGGCGCCGTACTCGCCGTCGAGCCAGAGGTGCCCGATGGTGTCGCCGTCGTGGATCTTGCCCTGTTCCATCAGGTAGGACAGGCCGTTGATCATCTCGATGTCGTAGGTGGTGGCCGGGATGATCACATACGGGTTGCTCAGCAGGTCCGACGATTTCGACAGCGCTACCGCGGTGGTCTCGTTATCGATTAGGCTCTGGCTCAGCGCCGTGGTGACCGACGAGCCCAGGATCTGCATGAAGCCCAGCACCGTGGGCTCCAGAGCGGCGTACTGGGTCTTCGCCTTGCCGACGTCGTCTTCGTCGTCGCGGATCTCCAATTTGATCTTTCGGCCGCAGATCCCACCCGCTGCATTGGTCTCGTTGACCCACACCTGCTGACCGTGCACCACCCCGATGCCGAGATCCTTGAACGGGCCGGAGTACTCGGTTAAGGCACCGAGGGTGATC
Source organism: Pseudonocardiaceae bacterium (assembly GCA_025937115.1). Next base: position 2,571 of record JAICSB010000365.1, read on the forward strand.
TCGGTGCGGGTGACGCCGAAGTCCGTGGTGACGCCTTGAGGGTTAGCGCGGGGACTCGTCGGCGTCGCGGTCGAGCAGCCGGCCAACGCGAGCGCGCTTGCCAACGCCACGACCGGTAGAGCGCGCGCACGCCGCATCTCATCGTCCCTTCGTCATCATCCGCTGAAAGACAACGCGGCCGGGATTATCGCAGTGACGGCGCGAAGCCGACGAGCCATGTCCGGCCACTTACCATCGCCCCGATGGAGGTAGATCACGATCTGTGTGACGCGCGCGACACGGCATGTCGCTGATGGCCCACAAACAGCGATCTTCCCAGCTGGTCATCGCCGTTCGCGCGCATGAAGCGGACGTGCTTGCACTCCACACTATCGCGATGTATCATGAGCGTGTCGTCCAAGTAGGAGCGGCGTAAGTTCAGAGGAGCAGGCATGTATCCCGACCACCACCACTCACATCGGTACGGCGACCGCCTCGCCGACGGCCGTCCACACGGCCGGCGACGCCACCACCCCGATCACCCCGCACCGCCTGACGGGCCAGGCGGTCACAGAACACGCGGCGGCCGTCCCCACGGTGCAGGACGCGGGCGAGCGCAACGCGGCGACGTGCGCACTGCCCTGCTGCTGCTGCTTGCCGAGGAGCCCATGCACGGCTACCAACTCATGCAGGCCATTGCCGAGCGCACCTCCGGTGCCTGGCGACCCAGCCCCGGAGCCGTCTATCCCACCCTCAGCCAGCTCGAAGACGAAGGTCTGATCGACACCGTCGCTCAGGGCGGCCGCAAACTTGCCACCCTCACCGACGCCGGCCAGGCGTACCTGCAGGCTCATGGCGAACCGATGCCCGACCCGTTCGCCGAGTTCACCGCACGTTGCGGTGGCGGCAGCGACCTTCGAGGAGCCCTGGAGGAGCTTCGGTACCCGATCCGTCAACTTGCGATGGGTGACGCCCAGCAGGTACAGGCTGCACGACGGGTGCTAGCCGAGGCGCGCCGCTCGCTCTATCTCATCCTCGCCGGCGCGCCGACTCCTGACGAGGAGGTCAGCGAACCAGTGACCGAGTAGGTCACCTGCGGCGCAGCCGCGCGCCCACGCCCGACAGAAAGACGCCCAAGCCAAAGATGAGCACCGCGATCGGGATGTGTGCGGTGATCAGCTCGTTCGCGTTTCCCTTAGTGATCGCCTCGCCAAGCCCTGTCTGGACGACTATCAGCACGAACAGCCCAAGCGCTCCGAAGGTGAGCGCCGAGCTCGCCCGCCGCAGCGCGATCGCTGCCACCGCAGTGGCCAGCGCGAGGACGACGACGACGAACGCGCCGATCTCGTGCACGGTGACCCAGTTGTGCCGCCCATGACGGTCGATGAACTCACCTGCCCACACCGCTTGGAGCAGCACTCCCAGCAACGTCAGCCCGTTCAGGATCGAAAAAGTCCGGACCGCGCCAGGAGAGGCTTGAACTGCGGAGGGCGTGGTCGAGGTGCTCATCTGGTACTCCCGAACGATAGTTTCGGTGGGTGGGAGTTGGCGATCGACCACCTCCACTCGGGCCACTGCAGTTCTATCGCAAGTAC
>JAICSB010000339.1 GCA_025937115.1 Pseudonocardiaceae bacterium
CGCGACATCCACCTCGTCAAGCTCGGGACGATGGGCGAGTACGGCACGCCGAACATCGACATCGAAGAGGGCTGGCTCACCGTCGAGCACAACGGGCGCACCGACCGGATGCTCTACCCGAAGCGACCCGGGTCCTTCTACCACCTGTCGAAGGTGCACGACAGCCATAACATCGAGTTCGCCTGCCGGGTCTGGGGCCTGCGCGCCACCGACCTCAACCAGGGCATCGTCTACGGCCAGCAGATCCCGGCCACCGACGCCGACCCGCGGCTGGCCACCCGGTTGGACTACGACGCGATCTTCGGCACGGTGCTCAACCGGTTCGTGGTCCAAGCCGTCCTGGGCCACCCGCTCACCGTCTACGGTTCCGGCGGCCAGACCCGCGGCCTGATCGATATCCGCGACACGGTGGAATGTATCCGCCTGGCCTGCGAGAACCCTGCTTCGGCGGGCGAGTTCCGGGTCTTCAACCAGATGACCGAGGCGATGTCGGTGGAGGAGATCGCGAAAACGATCGCCGAGTGTTATCCCGGGCCGGCTGAGATCGAGTACCTGGACAACCCCAGGGTGGAGTTGGACGGCCACTACTACAACGTCATCCACAGTGGGCTGGTGGGTCTCGGCCTGGCGCCACACCGGCTGTGCGACACCCTGATCACGTCACTGTTCGCCACGGTGGAGCAGCACCGCCACCGGGTTGACCTCGCCGCCATGCGGCCCACTGTGAGCTGGCGGGCCACCAGCAACAGCTCGTGAGTGGCAAACAGTGTTATAACACTGTTTGCCACTCACGAGCTTTTTCACAGCTCTTGAACAACCCAGTCGATCATGACGGCTAACAGGCACGCCGTCGCCCCGAGCAGCAATCCAATGCGAGCGTGCTTACCCATGAACACCTCCCACAACGAGTCAGCGGACAATCGGGGTTGCCCGCGGTCGTGAACCCCTAAACCGCCAGCAGGCTGTTTCCCGGTGGGTTCGGTGGCTGGCGTTGGAGCAGGTCTGTCACCAGGGTGGCGGCGTCGCCGACGAACAGCGCCTGACCGCGCTGGACGCGTTGGGCACGCAGTGCGGTGTCCTCGGTGAGCCTGGTCAGCGCGGCGCGCAAGCTGTGCTCGTCATCGACGAGGTCGGTCAACCCCAGTTCAGCCAGCGCGCCGGCGTCGTGGCGGCCGTGGCCGGCGATCGGCCGGAAGGTCACCACCGGCAGCCCCGCCCGAAGGGCTTCCTTGGAGGTGAGGCCGCCGGCGTTCTCGACGAGCACGTCGGCGGCCGTCATCAGGCCGGCCATGTCGGTCACCCAGCCCAGCGCCACCATGCCCGGCACGCCCGCGAGCTGCGTGCGCAGCTGCTCGTTGCGGCCGCAGACCACCACCGGCATCCAGCCCGGCCAGTGCGCGATGGCGGTCACCGCGGTCCGCACTGTCCCCAGGCCCAGCGAGCCGCTGACGACCAGGGCGACCCGCTGCCCGGCGGCCACGCCAAGCTCGCGGCGCACCGCGGCCCGCCGTCGGGTCGACTGGTCGCCGAACTCCGACCGCACGACTGGGCCACACACTTGTACCGGACCGCCGCCCAGACCGCGTACTTCCCGCGCGGCGTCGGCGGAGATGCACAGGTAGGCGTCGGTGGCCGGGTGCAGCCACAGCTCGTGCGCCGAGAACGTCGTGACGAAGGTGACTGCTGGGCAGCCGAGCCGGCCCTGGGCGTGTAACCGGGCCACCGCCAGCGCGGCCAGGTGGTAGGTCGAGACCACGACGTCAGGCCGCAACCGGGCGATGTGCTGGCGCAGTCCGGGCAGCGCCAGCCGTACCGGAATGCCCACCCGCTCCCCCGCCTGCTGGCGGGCCAGGAAGAAGTGCCGGTAGACCAGGTCGTAAAGCCACGGAGCCCGGTTGACCAGCCACGGGTACACACCGCGCAACCAGCGTCCGGTAGGGGCGGGCATGAACTCGGTCAGGTCCGCGATGTCGACGTGGTGGCCGCGGGCGGTCAACCGGCGCGCCACCTCCCCGCTCACTTCCAGATGCCCGCTGCCCATCGCCGCGGTCACGATCAGCACCCGTCCGGTATCGGCATTCGGTATCACGCAAACCTCCACGTCGCACGCCCGCTCGCCGGCCTGGCCCCCGCGGGTGACACCACCCGGATGCCCGGGATTGCGGGCGGAAAACCATCGTTTGTGCCAGCAACAAGGCTGCGGCGGGACGTTTGACCGGCAGTGGCGTGGGAAGGTAGTGACTGCGCGGCGACTGGCGGAGGTGGGTATTGGGGGTGGGCAGTTGGTGGTCTACTCCCTGATCCTGGTCGCCGCGCTGTTCGTGGCGGTCGGTGAGGTGATCCAGCAACGATCGGCGGCGACCGCCCCACCCGAGCACAACCTGTCGTTGCGGCTGCTGGTGTGGTTGGTGCGCCGGCCACGGTGGCTGGCCGGGGTCGCCTCGTCAACCGGCGGTAACGCGGTGTTCGCCATGGCGGTCGGAAGCGCCAGCCTGGCGCTGGTCGAGGCCGTGTTCGTGGTACGGCTGCTGTTCGCGCTGATCCTGGCCGCCGTGTGGGGGCGGCATCGGGTTCCGGGCCGGGACCTGCTCGGCGCCTTGGCGATCACCATCGGGCTGGTGGCGTTCATCTTCGCCGCCCGACCACGCAGAGGATCGGCGGTGGTGCCGGATCTGCACTGGATCGTCGGCGGTGGCTGCATTCTCGCGCTGGCACTGGTACTGACGCTGATCGCGAAGGGATCTGCACCGACCCGCAAGGCGGTCCTGCTCGGCGCGGCCGCCGGCAGCCTTTTCGGGCTGCAGGCGTCGCTGACCCAAAGCGCGATGCATGTGCTGACGCATCGCGGAGTCGTCGCGCTCCTGATGACCTGGCACGGCTATGCGGTGATCGCGGTGGCCTTGCTGGGCATGCTGCTGGTGCAGAGCGCCTTCGAGGCCGCACCACTGCCCGCGTCCTATCCCGCGGTGGTCACCACGGAGCTGATCGTCGGAGTAGCGGTCGGGATCTTCGTGCTCAACGGGACACTGCGGTTGGGCACTGTGGCCGTCGGCGCCACTGCGGTGAGCCTGCTGGTGATGATCGGTGGGATCTACCTGCTCACCACCTCACCGTTGGTCACCGGCCAGCTTGATCGGCTCATCCGGCAGCAGGACATCGGCCTCGCACTGCGCGTCGAGCAACGCCTGGCCCGGGAGCTTGAACTGGCCGACCGGGCTGCCGAGCGGGTCGCCGGCAGGCGAGTCGGCGCCCCGCTGCTGCGTCGGGAACTGCGCCGGATCGAGGACGGTATCGAGCGGTTGTGCATGCTGCAGGACGACATCCGCCGGCACCGCGACGCCGAGGAGCAGCGATCGCGTGCGCTGCCAGCGGAGCAGCGCCGCGAATCCGCCGCGTCGACGCGGGAATTGTTGGAGCGCGAGCGGGTAATCGATGAGCATGCGCAGTGGCTACGGGCCCGCGCGCACGCGCTGGCTACCGCTGGCGGAGTGGCGTGGAGTCCCGGAACGGAGGGGTAGCCGCTGATGGGTAGCTTGTTGATCTCCGCCGGTGCCGCGCTGCTGGCGGGGGTGTGCCTGGCGGCCACCGGGTTGCTGCAGCAGAAGGCCGCCAGCAAGGAATCCTCAGACAACCAGTTCTCCCTGCAGATGATCTGGAACCTGGTCCGCAACCGAAGGTGGCTGGCCGGGATCGGCGCCGCGGTCGGGTCCTACCTGTTCCAGGCGGTCGCGCTGGCCACCGGCCCGCTGTCGCTGGTGCAGCCGCTGGTGGTCTCTGAGCTGCTCTTCGCGGTACCGATCTCCGCGCGGCGCCATCGCAGCCGGCTCGGGTTGCGCGAATGGGCCGGCTTGCTCACCGTGACCGCCGGGCTCGCCGTCGGCATCGTCGCGGCGGATCCGCACCGGGGTCATCCGATCCAGCCGTTCTCGGTCTGGATCTGGCCACTCATCGCAGTCGTGGTGATCGCCATCGCCGCGGTGCTCATCGGCAAGACGATCTCCGGACCGGCCCGGGCCAGCCTGCTCGCGCTGAGTGGAGCGACGGTGATGGCTTTCCAGTCAGCCTTGTTCGCCGCGACGATCGCCTCGTTGCGGGACGACATCGCGCACACTTTCGTCACCTGGCAGCCCTACGCGCTGATCGTGGCCAGCTTCACCGGGCTGTTCCTGGTGCAGAACGCCTACCAGGCCGGTCCGTTATCCGCGAGCATGCCGGTGATGGACGCGGTGCTGCCGATGGTGTCGATCGGCCTGGGCATCGGGTTGTTCGGTGAGCACGTGCGTACCACCCCATTCGGCCTGGCCGGCGCCGCCGCGGGCATCGTGGCGCTGGTGATCGGCATCGTCATGCTGGACACCTCCCCGGTGATCCGCCGCCACCAGCGCGAAGAACGCAAACAGCGCGGCGACGCCGCGCCATCGAGCGC
>JAICSB010000691.1 GCA_025937115.1 Pseudonocardiaceae bacterium
CTCCACCAACACCCGCTGGCGCTCATCCTCACCCACCAGCGAAAGCTCACCCACCGCACGATCCGGATCAGCCACAATCCCCGCAAGCAACACCAACAAATGCCCAACCAACCGCTCAACCGTGGCAGCCTCAAACAGGTCCGTGTTGTAGGTCACCATGCCGTGCAGTCCGCCGTCGAACTCAGCGAACTCGACTGTGACATCGAAGCTGGCGGACGCGATCGGCAGCGCCACGTCCTGGACCTCCAGGCCAGGAAGTTCCAGCTCCTGGTTCGATATGTTCTGCAGTATCACCATCGCCTGGAACAACGGTGTGCGGCTGGTGTCCCGCGTCGGCTGCAGTTCGTCCACCACCCGCTCGAACGGCACCTCCTGATGACCGAAAGCGTCCAGGACGGTGCCCTTCACCTCGGTGAGGAACTCCCTGAACGTCCGAGCGTCGTCCACCGTGGAGCGAAGGACCACGGTGTTGATGAAGAACCCGACCAGTCCCTCCAACTCGGCCCGGTCGCGGCCCGACGTGACGGTGCCCACAGCGATGTCGTCCTGACCGGACCATTGGTGGAACAGCACCTGGCATGCCCCGAGCAGCGTCATGAACAGAGTGGCATCGTGCTGCCACCCCAGTTCCTTGAGTCGAGCCGCCACCTCGGCGGGCACCACGAAGTCGCGCACGGCACCGGAGGAGGTACGGACTGCCGGCCGCGGCCGGTCCGTCGGCAATTCCAATGGCGAGACGTCCGCCAGCTGCCGCTTCCAGTAGCCCAGTTGCTCGCCGAGAACGGCGTCCGACAAGCGATCCCGCTGCCACGCCGCGAAGTCCGCGTACTGCAGGGGCAGTGCCGGTAGGTCCACCGTTGGAGCGTGTAGCGCCGCCGCATACGCAGCGTTGAGATCCTCGACCAGCACCCCCATCGACCAGCCGTCGGTCACGATGTGATGCAACGTCATCGCCAGGACGTGGTCATGATCAGCCAGCCGTATCAACCGTGCCCGCAGCAGCGGCCCCTGGCTCAGATCGAACGGGCGCAGGCTCTCCTGCGCCAGCACGCTCTGCAAGTCATCGTCGCGGTTCCGCTCGGGCACCCCGGTGAGGTCGAGCACCGGAATCCGCACATCGTGGCGAGGGTGCACCACCTGCACACCCTGCCCGTCCACCGAGTCGAAGGTGGTCCGCAACGACTCATGCCGAGCGACCAGTGCGGTCACTGCGCGGGACAGGGCATCGGTGTCGAGTGCGCCCCGCAACCGCATCGCGGTAGGCAGGATGTACTCGGCGCTGTCGGGTTCGAACTCGTTGAGGAACCACAGCCGTTGCTGCGCAAACGACATCGGTAGGTAACCCTCGCGGGGCAGCACCGGAATGGCAAAGCTAGCACCGGAGTGGTCGGCCAGGGCATCGGCTGGTAACGCAGTGGTCAGGCCGGCGACCGTTGGATGGGTGAATATGAGCCGCGGCGACACCTCGACACCGAATGCCGACCGCAACCGCGAGATCACCCGGATGCTGAGGATCGAGTCACCACCCAGCTCGAAGAAACTCTGCTCGACGCCGACCCGATCCACGCCCAGGACCTCAGCCCAGATCCCTGCCACGACGCGTTCTGCCTCGGTGCGAGGCGCCACGTAACCGGACCGCGTCGCCGAAGCGAAGTCGGGTGCCGGCAGCGCCTTACGGTCCAGCTTCCCGTTCGGGTTCAACGGCAGCTCGTCGAGCGTGACGAACGCCGAGGGCACCATGTAGTCGGGCAGCGCCTCCCCCAGGAATCCGCGCAACTCAGCTGACGTCGGTATCTCCCCATCCCCCGCGGAAACGACATAGCCGACCAGCCGCTTGTCTCCGGGTATGACCTCTCGGGCGAGTACGGCTGCCGCGGTCAGCTGTGGGTGTCGCAGCAGCGCGGTCTCGATCTCACCGGGCTCGATCCGGAAGCCGCGGATCTTGACCTGGTCATCGGCGCGACCCAGGTACTGCAACATCCCCTCCGGCGTC
>JAICSB010000311.1 GCA_025937115.1 Pseudonocardiaceae bacterium
GGCTGACCACCCGTGCACCGGACAGTAACCACATCGACGCGATGGCCACGATCGCGATCAGCGCCGCGATGATGGTGACGGTCATAGCGCACCTCCGCTCGGGAGGAAATCTGGCAAACCACCTCACGGTACGCCGTTGCTTACGGTTTGGGCTGGACACGTAGTTCGGGAGTGTCGTCCCCGAAAGAAATCGCTACTGTGGTGTCATGCGGGCGATATGGAAGGGCGCACTGGCGTTCGGGATGGTCAGCATCCCGGTTCGGCTGTATTCGGCTACCGAAGACCGTGATGTGTCCTTCCATCAGGTACACGATGAGGACGCCGGTCGGGTGCGCTACCAGCGGATGTGCACCGTGTGCGACCAGGAGGTCGCCTACGCCGACCTCGCCAAGGGTTTCGAGCTCCCCTCAGGCGAGACGGTGATCCTCACCGACGAGGATTTCGCCAACCTGCCGCTGCCCACCACCAAGGTCGTCGAGCTGGTCGCGTTCGTGCCGGCTGACCAGGTCGATCCGCTGGCGTTGGCCCGCGGGTATTACCTGGAGCCAGATCCGGCCGGCCGCAAGCCTTACGAGTTGCTCCGAGCGGCGCTGGACCGCACCAGCCGGGTGGGCCTGGCCAAGATTGCGGTGCGGAGCAAGGAATCGCTGGCCGTGCTGCGACCCCGGGGTGATGTGCTCGCATTGCAGACGATGGTCTGGCCCGATGAGGTGCGCAAGGCGCAGTTCGACGTGCTGGACCGGGAGGTATCCGTCAGCGACGCGGAGCTGAAGATGGCCGACACCCTCATCGAGGCGATGTCCGGCGACTTCACACCCGAGGCTTACCAGGACGGGTATCGCGAGGCGTTGCTGTCGGTCATCGAAGCCAAGACGGCGGGCAAGGAGTTCGTCGCCCCGCCGACGTCGGCGCAGCCGGCCCCGGCGGTGGACCTGATCACCGCGTTGAAGGCCTCCGTCGAGGCTGCCAAGGCCGTTCGCGGTGACCCACCGAACGTGCCGAGCCAGCGCCAGTCCGGTAACAAGGGCAAGTCCGGTGATAAGGGTAAGCAAGCCAGCCGTCGAAGCTGAGTCGACGATGTCAGAGCTGGTGCGGCCGATGTTGCCGACAGCGGGTCCGCTGCCGACGGGCCCGGGCTGGGCCTTCGAGTTCAGTTGGGACGGGATCCGCTCGCTGGCGTGTGCCGAGCCCGACCGGATGTGCCTGTTCAGCGGCAGCCACCGCAGCATTACCGCCGCGTACCCGGAACTCGGAGCGTTCGCGGGGCGGCGTCGGATGCTGCTCGACGGCAAGATCGTCGCGTTGGACTCCTGCGGGCGCCCCAGCTTCGCGCAGCTCCACCGGCGGATGAACGTGCAACGTCCGACCGCGACGGTGTTGCGCCGCGCGCCGGTGACCTACTACGTGTTCGATCTGCTCAGCCTGGACGGCCGGTCCACCGCAGAGCTGCCGTATCAGCGCCGCCGGGAGCTGCTGGCGGAACTCGAGCTTGCCGACGGACCTGTCGTCTTGCCGCCCTGTTTTCTGGATGCCGACGGCCAGACGGTGCTGGACACCGCTGCCGAACACGGCCTGCGCGGCGTGGTCGGCAAGCGGGTGGACTCGCCGTACCAGCCGGGCCGGTCCCGTAGCTGGATTCAGACCACATTGCGCCAGTCCCAAGAAGTGATCATCGGAGGGTGGGTGCCAGAACGTCATCGCGCCGCCGGGATCGGCGCTCTGCTGGTCGGCGTCCCCACCGAGCAGGGCCTGCGATACGTCGGCCAGGTCGCTACGGGTTTCACCGAAGCGGCCCGCCGGGAGCTGCGCGACCGGTTGACCGAGCTGGCCCAGCCGGCCAGCCCGTTCACCGATGAGGTGCCCGACCGGGATGTGCACTGGGTGGCTCCGCGACTGCTGGGCGAGGTCTTCTACCGGCAGTGGACCGCCCACGGTCGCCTCGGGTACCCGACCTGGCGCGGTCTGCGCCCCGCCAAGCACGTGGCGGCGGTACAGGCGCCGGTCGTGCTGCGGGCCCGCGAAGGTGGCCGCGAAGAGGACCAACAGTTGCTCGCCGAGCTGGACCGCGCTGTCGCGCAGGTTCGCGCCGAACTGCGGACGCTGCGCGGCCAGATCTCCCCGCACTTCCTATTCAACACGATCAGCACCATCGTCGGCCTGGTCAGCACCGACCCGCCGCGGGCCCGGGACCTGCTGATTCTCTTTGCCGAGTTCACCCGGTACTCGTTGCGCACGGTCGCCCACACCACGCTGGCCGAGGAGCTGGAGAATATCGAGCGCTACCTGACGCTGCAACGGTCTCGCTTCCGCGACCGGCTCCGAGTGCAGCTCGACGTCGCGCCCGCGGCACTGCCCGTAGCGCTGCCGTTTCTGGCGGTCCAACAACTGGTCGACAACGCGGTTCGCAACGGCATCGAGCGCAAGCAGCTCGGCGGCACCGTCACGATCTCCGCGCGCCTGCAGGGTCCGGACTGCCTGATCACCGTCGCCGATGACGGGCCCGGGAGGCAGGACGCAGACGTCGGGGACATCCTGGGCACGATCGACGATCAGCTGCGGGACTCCTTCGGTGCGCGGGCCGGCTTGATAGCCGACTTCGCCCCCGGCGCCGGAACCACGATCTCCATCCGGGTGCCGAGCGTTCCGCGATGACTTCGCAACGGCGTCGCTTCCGCCCGCCGACGAATCGACCAAACGGGTGACATCACGCTCCTCCGCAGGGGAGTAGGATGATCAACTGGGTGGCTACGAAGTCACCTGGTCGCCGGGGGAATAACCACGACATTCCGTTGCGTGATTTCTGCCTGTACTAATAATGTTATGAAGCTGAGCAACGCGGAGAGAAGCATACTTGTGACAGAAAACTCGCACACGCCGATGCGGGAAAAGGCTGTGCTTGTCAATACTGCAGTGGCGCACTCCGCTCGGTTCTGGAACTATATGCTGGGCGGTAAGGACAACTATGCGATCGATCGCGAGGTCGCGGAACAGATTCTTGCTGTCATTCCAAGCTTCCGTGATACTGTCCGCGCCGAGCGAAGATTCCTGGCCCGCACGGTCCGGTATCTGGCAGGCAGTGCAGGAGTTCGTCAGTTCCTGGATATCGGCACCGGCCTGCCCACGGCCAACAACACTCACGAAGTCGCCCAAGCGACCGCACCGGAGTCCCGGGTTGTCTACGTCGACAATGACCCCATGATCATGGCGCACGCACGCGCCCTGCTCACCAGCACGCCACAAGGAGCAACCGATTACGTTCACGCCGACCTTCGCGAACCGAACACGATTCTGCAGGAAGCCGCCCGGACGCTCGACTTCACCCGGCCAGTCGCGCTCATGCTGTTAGGAATTCTGAATTTCATCACGGATACGGACGAGGCGCACGCTATCGTGGACCGGCTGTTGGACGCGTTGCCGTCCGGTAGCTACCTGGTGATCTCCCACCCCACTGCGGAGGTCGACGGCGAAGCGATGAGGGCGTCCATGCGGCTGTGGAATAAGCAGGGAGCAGCACCGATAGTGGCCCGCAGTCGTCAGGAGCTCATCCGTTTCTTCGATGGTCGGGAGCTATTGGAGCCCGGCGTGGTCTCGTGTTCACTGTGGAGACCTGACTGCAGCAGCACACTCGGTGGGCCTGTGGAAGTGTTCCACTTCAGCGGCGTTGGACGGAAGCTCTGACACCCCTCGGTCAGTGGGCCCTGATCCCGGCGGCGGCAGCCTCCCTGCACACCGGCTGGCTGAGCGCTCGCGGGACGGCGGAGCGTAGGTATCCCTCGCTCAACGCGAGCAGATGCACGTGCGTTTGACAGCTGTAGGCGCACGTCGGTAGCGTTTTTTCATGCAGTGCAACTTGCACCTCGGCGCCAGTTTAGGTTGATCCGAGGATGGTCAGCGCGCCTCGGTGGAGTGAGGATCTCAGCGGTGGGCCGGTTTCGGGGCGATCGCCGGGGCCGACCGCGCTGCGTATCGTGTTGGGTACTCAACTGCGTCGGCTGCGTGAAGCGCGTGGTATCACCGCGGCAGTGGCCGGGCACGCGATCCGGGCGTCCCACGCCAAGATCAGCCGCATGGAACTCGGCCGGGTCGGCTTCCGGGACCGCGACGTGGCGGACCTGCTCACCCTCTACGGCATCACCGATGACCAGGAACGCCGGGCGTTTCTCACCCTCGTCCGGCGGGCCAACGTGCCCGGCTGGTGGCATCAGTACAGCGACATCGTGGCGAGCTGGTTTGAGATCTACCTCGGCTTGGAGCAGGCCAGCTCGGTCATCCGCACCTATCAACCACAGCTCATACCCGGCCTGCTACAGACCGAGGACGTCGCCCGTGGCGTCATCGAACTCGGCCACCCACGCCCCTCCGACGACGATCTCGAGCGCCGGGTCTCCCTGCGGATGGCACGTCAAGAGATCCTCACCCAACCCGCAGCGCCCCAGTTGTGGGCCGTCATCGAAGAGGCCACGCTATGGCGGTTTAACGGGCGCTCGGTGATGCGGGACCAGATCGATCATCTGATCACGATGGCCGAGCTCCCCAACGTCGCACTCCAGCTGATACCGATCCACTCCGGGGCACACGTCGCACTAGGCGGTCCGTTTACGATCCTGCGGTTCGCCGAACCCGACCTGCCCGACATCGTCTACCTCGAACAACTATCCAGCGCCCTCTACCTGGA
>JAICSB010000660.1 GCA_025937115.1 Pseudonocardiaceae bacterium
CGGGAGGTCGTGCCGGCGGCTGTGAGGATCAGGCGCGCGGTGGCTTCGGCGGCGTGGTGGGCGAGGTCGGGCAGCACGCTGGTGTAGGTGTCGGCGGTGAGCACGATGCTGGAGTGGCCGAGCATCGTCTGTACGGTTTTGAGGTCGTTGCCGGCGGCCAGGGACAGGCTGGCCGCGCCGTGGCGCAGGTCATGCAGCCGGATCGGCGGCAGGTCGGCGTCGCGGACGAGGCGGTGAAACAGCTCGCCGAGCCGATCGGGTGTGATCGGGTCGCCGCGGGTGTTGGTGAACACGAACCCGCCCACCTGGCCCTCGAGGGCGGTGGTGGCCTGGTGGCGGCGCAGCACGGTGACGGTGAGCCGGTCGAGCGCGATCACGCGAACGCTGCCGTCGGTCTTGGTATCACAGAGGGCCAGCTCGCCACCGTGCTGCTGGAGTTGTCGGCTAACCGAGAGCGTCCGGTGGGGTAGGTCCAGGTCGCACCAGCGCAGGGCGCAGGCTTCGCCGCGGCGCAGTCCGACCAGGGTGATCAGCCGGAACAGTGGATAGAGGCGGTGCCGGCGAATGTGGTGGAGGAACTGCGCGGTCTGGACCGCGGTCCAGACCGCGACAGTGGGGTGATCGCCGGTGGCCCGCCAGTGTGCCACCCGTGCCGGGGTCCAGACCACCGCCTTGGGTCGTGCGGCTGGGGGCAGTTCCAGGTAGCGGGCAGGGTTGGTATCGATCAGGCCGCGTCGCATCGCGGCGTTGAGCGCCACCCGCAGGGTGGCGCGGATGCGATGCAGGGTCGAGGCGGCGCGGGCCCGCCCGTACCGGGTCGGGGTGCGGGCCAGGATCGCGAAGGTGGTTTGCACCTCATCTAGGCACAGCTCGCGCAGCACGATCCCACCGAGATACGGAATGAGGTGCTGGTGGATGTGCTGGTGATAGCTACGCAGCGTGGCGGGCCGGGGCCGAAGGCGGGTGGCCAGCCAGTGCGCCAGCCACTGCCCGGTGGTCAGCAACACCCGGCGTGGGTCGGCGGCAAGCGGTCGGCGCAACCCGGTCAGCGCCCGTTGGGCCTCAGCGCGGGTACGGTAACCACCTCGCCGCAACCGGCGCCGCGCTCCACCGGGTCCGGTGGGCAACTCGACCGTGAGATACCAACTCCCGTGACCTGTCCGGGTCAGCTGGGGACAGTGGCTTCCCCATCGTCGTCGAGTATCGGGATTGAGACATCCACAGCGTTTGTACACACGTCCGGGGAACAGACATCAGTGCGCCCTTTCCGAGCAGGCACCCGCCCGTCTGGAAGTGGGTGCCTGCCATGATCCGCTCGATCAGGTCGTCCACAACGTGGCACGCCAGCCCTTGAGTATTGGGGCGGGTCGAGGCCAACGGTGACCATGGTGATCTCGGGAACGACGGTGAGCAGTGTTATCTGAAGCTCGCCTACGTGGTGTTATCAGGTGCGCTTTCCCGAAAAGCCAGTTTGAAGATCTTTTGTCAAAGCCACCGATCGATCCGCGAGGCGGTACGGAATATCGAGGCGTTATAGGTTGGCGCGGTCGAGTATGGCGATGAATGACGTCTTGCGTTTGTGACGGTCTCGCAGACGGTCGAGGTATGTTCCGAAGCCGGGCTCGTCACCCGTGGCTCGGTAGGCATCGCGGAGTTGCCGGAGAATCTTGATGGCTTTGCTGTACCGGTACTTGTCGGTGCTGGCGTCCAATCGCCGCTCAATGAGCTGTTGCCAGGGCTCGATCACGTCCCCGGGGTGGGTGGGTTGACGCAGGTCGATGAGCTGATTCCAGCGTGACTCAGGTAGACCGTCGGCGTGGTCGACTGCCGTTTGCCACGCATCGTTCAGTTCGCCCTCGTCGAGGAGCACGCCGATGAGGTGGTCGGCGAAGGCGGGCTGCCCAGTGGTGGCATCACGCAACCGCCCGATCGCCTTATCTCGTAGGCCGGGCCACTCACCGGTGCGTTCGGCGGTGCGGCGCAGGTCGTTGTAGTGGGTCTGGGTGGGGTGCTGGTCGAACAGCTGCCACCGCATGGTGGATGCTTCGTCGGTGGCGCCGCGTTCGAGCAGCAAGTTCACGTAGGTGTCGCGAAGCTTGCCTTGGTCGATCGGGTTGCCGATCCCCAGCCCGCGTCGCGCCCAGCGCTCGGC
>JAICSB010000209.1 GCA_025937115.1 Pseudonocardiaceae bacterium
CTGTTCGCCCACTGGAAAGCCGGTGCCCACCCCGTCGGCTGGGCGACGGGAGCCGTGTGACGCGAGAGTGTCACGCACGGTTCAACGAGCGCCGGAGGGTGCAACTCCCTCCGGCGACTCACCTGCCGTAGACGACAATCTTTGTCGCGTAGCGCACACAAACCGTGATCACTGGTACCACGCGATCACACGCGCTGTCGCGCGATCTGCTCGCCGGGTGCTGCGGGACGGCTCAGCGGTAGGTGTGTTCCGGCCCCGGGTAGGCGCCTGAGCGGACATCTTCGGCGAAGTGGCTCGCGGCGTCCCGCAGGCCGTCGCCGAGCTGGGCGTAGATCTTGACGAACTTCGGCACCGGGCCACTGGCAGGGTGGAAGGCCGCCATGTCCTGCCACACCATGACCTGCGAGTCGCAAGCCGGTCCGGCACCGATCCCGATGGTGGGCACACTCGCCGCCGCGGTGATCCGCGCAGCCAGCTCGGCCGGCACCACTTCGAGCACTATGGCGAACGCTCCGGCGGCTTCCAGGGCCTTCGCGTCGTCGAGCAGGCGTTCGCCCTGCTCACCCCGGCCTTGCACCTGGTAGCCGCTCATCGCGTGCACCGACTGCGGGGTGAGCCCGAGGTGCGCCATCACCGGCACGCCCGCCGCGACCAGCGCCTCCACCTGGGGCAGCACTCGGCGACCGCCTTCCAGCTTCACGGCGTGCGCGCCGGCCTCTTTGAGAAAACGGGCCGCAGTCTCCAGGGCTTGGGTTGGGGACGATTGATAGGAACCGAATGGCAGGTCGGCGACGACCAGCGCACGACGGGCCCCGCGGACCACGCCGCGTGCCAAGGGCACCAGTTCGTCGACAGTCACCGGTAGCGTCGTGTCGTAGCCATAGACGACGTTGGCCGCCGAGTCGCCAACCAGCAACACCGGGATTCCGGCGGCGTCGAGCACCCTGGCCGTGGAGTAGTCATACGCGGTGAGCATCGCCCACTTCTCGCCGCGGGATTTGGCCGCCATGAGATCTTGGACGCGAACGCGTCTCACTTTCTGGTCGGATCCCACCGGTCCGCCGTACAGCGCGGGTTGGTCACCAGCTGCGGTCATCATCGACCGTCCTCCCTCGAGGCCGGCCGTTGTTCGCCGGTCCCCGGGTCATCTCGGATCGCTGGTACACAGCCTGGCACCGATTGTCAGGACTTGGCATCAGCGTGCGACGAGACTCACAGCCACGCGTCAAAGATCCCGGGTGATCGCCGAAACCGAGGCGTAGCCGGGCAAATCTGCACCGCCACGGCTCAGTTCCGATGATCAAGAGGTGGCTAATGTTCGTCGTCGGTGAGGCCGCGTTCGCGCCAGCGGTTGGTGATCGGCAGTCGCCGGTCCCGGCCGAACGCCTTCAAGGTGATCTTCGTACCGGGCGGATACTGTCGTCGTTTGTACTCTGCGGCGTCCACCAGCCGGACGATGTGCTCGACCAGTTCGGGCGCGAACCCAGCCGCCACCAGGTCGGTGAACCCGCGGTCGCCTTCCACATAGTCGTCAAGCACCTCGTCAAGCTGCTGATAATCGGGCAGCGAGTCGGTGTCGAGTTGGTCGGGACGAAGCTCGGCCGAAGGCGGCTTGCTGATCGAGCTCGGTGGGATGGGTGCGGTCTCACCCCGTTTCTCGGCCTGCGCGTTGCGCCACCGAGCCAGCGCCCACACTGCCGTCTTCGGTAGGTCTTTAATCGGCGCGAAGCCACCGACGGCATCACCGTAGATCGTCGAGTACCCCACGGCGAGCTCGGATTTGTTGCCGGTCGCCAGCACCAGATGTCCGTACTGGTTGGACAGCGCCATCAGGGTCACCCCACGGCAGCGGGCCTGCACGTTCTCCTCAGCGAGTCCGAACAGCTCGAGCTGTCGCACGAAGACGTCAACCATGTCCCCGATCGGCTGTACCTGGTAATGCAGCCCGGTGCGCTCAGCGAGTTCTGCAGCGTCAGTCCGAGAGTGCGCCGAGGAATACGACGAGGGCATCGAGATTCCATACACGGCGTCAGCGCCCAGCGCGTCCACCGCGAGCGCCGCGCACACCGCGGAGTCGATCCCGCCGGATAGCCCCAGCACCACCGAGCGGAATCCGTTCTTGCGCGCGTAGTCCCGCAGGCCCGTCACCAGCGCGCCCCACACTTCGGCCTCATCGGACAGCGGCTCGGTTGCCGGCCCGGTGGAAGGCCCAGTGGCAGCCGGGTAGGGCGGCACCGGGTCGTTGCTCAGGATGATCCGGTGCACGTCGAGTCCGGCGTAGCGGCCCACCGCCCTGGGCGAGCCGCCGGGCAGATCCAGGTCGAGCGTCACGATGTGCTCGGTGAACTGCGGCGCCCGCATCAGCAGCTCCCCGCGTCCGCCGACCACCATCGAGTCACCGTCGAAGACCAGCTCGTCTTGTCCACCCACCAGGTTCGCGTAGGCCAGCGGCGCGCCCACCTCGATCGCCCGGCGCGCCACCAGCGCCAACCGCGTGTCGTCCTTGTTGCGTTCGTAGGGCGACGCGTTGGGCGCGACCACCAGGTCCACCCCGGCCTGGGCCAGCGCGGTGATCGGACCGCCCACCTGCCAGATGTCCTCGCAGATCACCATCCCGATCTCCAGGCCGTGCAGCCGGAACACGGTCAAGGTGGTGCCGGGGATGAAGTAGCGGCGTTCGTCGAACACCCC
Source organism: Pseudonocardiaceae bacterium (assembly GCA_025937115.1). The sequence continues at coordinate 2,692 of JAICSB010000209.1, forward strand.
GTAGTTGGGCAGGTGGTGCTTGAACTGGCGGGCGACCACCCGCCCGCGGTACAAGACCGCCGCGGCGTCGCGAGAGCCATGGGTGTCAGAGTCGAGGTATCCGACGACAACGGCCAGCTCCGCACAGCCGTTCTGGGTGAGTCGCGTGGCCAGCGTCTCGAGCGCTTGCACCGACCCGGTGACGAAAGATTCCCGCAGCGCCAGATCCTCCACCGGGTAGCCGGTCAGCGCCATCTCGCCGAACACCACGATGTGCGCACCGGCAGCGGTGGCTTCCCGGCAGCGGTTGGCGATCATCGTGGCATTACCCACGATGTCACCGACACACGGATTCACCTGGGCCAGGGCCAGACGCAACTGCGGCATGCGCTCATCATCCGCCTCTGGGCGCGGAGCGCCCGCTCAGAGCCATCCGGGGGATCACTAGGCTCTGCCGGATGTCGCGCCCCTTGCGCCCGACCGCTGCCCTGGCGATCGTGCTTGCCCTCAGTGGTTGCACTGTCGCGAGCAGCCGCCCGGCTGCCACCGTTGGGGGGTCACAACTCGGCGCGGACGTTTCGCGGTACCAGGCCGGCCCGGCGGGATCGGTGCCCCCGGGTCTCGAACGGTTCTACGCCCAGCAACTGGCCTGGAGCGGCTGTAAGGACTTCGCCACCACAGACTACGACCGGCAGTCCTTCACCGATCCCACGCTGCGCTGTACCCGGGTGGAGGTGCCACTGGACTATGCCCACCCACAGGGGCCCACCGCGCGGATCGGAGTGCTCCGCCGCCCCGCCGACAACCAGCAAGAGCGGCTGGGCTCGCTGCTGGTCAATCCCGGCGGTCCCGGCGCTTCGGGGATGACGGCAGTCGCATCGCGAGCCGGCACGTTAGCCGGAACCGACTTGGGCCGCCGGTTCGACCTGGTCGGTTTCGACCCCCGCGGAATCGGCGCCAGCCAGCCGAAGATTATTTGCCGGAACACTCAGGAGGAGGACGCCGAGCGGCTCGACGTTGACCTGGATACCTCGCCCGCAGGGATTGCGCAGACCGAGAGCGAGAACCGAGCCTACGCGCAGCTGTGTGCCCAGCGGGTGGGCAAGGACATGCTCGCCAACGCCGGCACCCGGGACGTCGCGCGGGACATGGACGTGTTGCGGTCCGCGCTCGGGGACGCGAAACTCAACTTCCTCGGCTACTCTTATGGCACCCGGCTCGGGACCTCCTACGCCGAGCAGTTCCCGGGCAATGTGCGGGCGATGGTGCTCGACGGCGCACTGGATCCGAATGAGAACCTGGTGCAAAGTTTGGTAAACCAGGGTGCCGGGTTCCAGCAGTCGTTCGACGCGTTCGTCGGCTGGTGTCTCGCACAATCCCAGTGCTGGTTGGGCACCATCCCGAAAGATCAGGCCAACCAGGCCTTCCAGCTGCTATTGCTGCCGTTGACTACCGCGGCGCGGCCCGTCGGCGACCGCAAGCTGTCCTATACGGACGCTACGATCGGCACGATTCAGGCGCTGTACACCGACCAGCTCTGGCCGGTGCTCAATCGGGGCCTGTCCGAACTGGCCCACGGGAACGGTTCCACCCTGTTGAGATTGGCTGACATCTATTACCAGCGCGATGAGCACGGCTACTCCGGTAGCCAGGATGCCTTCGAAGCGGTCCGGTGTGTGGACGACCCTCCCGTGACAGATCCGGCGATGGTGCAGGAGGCCGACCGGCTCTACCGGGAGGCCGCGCCCTTCCTCGACGACGGGCACCCACCGTCGGCGGCCCGGGATGCCTGCGCTTTCTGGCCGGTGCCGCCGACCGGCGATTCCGGCGACCCGCAGGTGGACGGTCTGCCACCGGTGCTCGTGGTGTCCACGACAGGTGATCCGGCCACGCCGTACCAGTCTGGAGTGGAGCTGGCCCACCGGCTTCGCGGCAAGTTGGTCACCTTTGAGGGCAACCAGCACACTGTCGTCCTGCAGGGCGTGAAGTGCGTGGACGACGCAGTGTCGAATTATCTGCTGCGGCTCATTCTGCCGAAGCGGTCGACACTGTGCGCCGCTTAGTTTTGATCAGCAGGGCGCCCACCGCGCCGATCACGCATATCCCCGAGGTGAGCAAGAAGATCTCTTTGTACTGGATGCGCAGCGCCACCTGCAACGCGAGCTGGTAGCTGGCAAGCTGCTGTTGATAAATCTGAGTACTGACGCCGAAGGGCAGTGGGGTAGCGAGTTCGGCGGTGAGCTCGCGAAAGCGGTGCAGGCCCCACGCGGACAGCGCGGCGACACCGACGAGCATCCCGGTCATCCGGGCGACAACTACCGCGGCGGACGCCACCCCGTGTCGGTCGGGTGGCGTTGCGCGCAGCGCAGCAGTGGACAGCGGCGCGATCACCAGACCGAGCCCCAGACCGGCTAGTGCCAGATCGGTGTCGAGTCTGGGCAAGGTAAGCAGGCCGAAGTCATGGCGGGCAGCCAGGATGTCCGCGGGCCATCCCGCGATCAGCAGGTAGCCGGCGGCGGCCAGCAGCATCCCGAACAGCGTCACCACCGTCTCGCGCAGCCAGCTCGCCGCCAAACCCCCTACCAGTGCACCGACCGGCAGCGCGACCAGGAACCGGACCAGGATCGCGGTCGCCCCGGCGGGGTTGCGCCCCAGCACCGTCTGCGCGTACAGCTCGACGTCGACGAGGGTCACCATCAGCGCCGCCCCAGCCGCCAGGCTGACCCCTAGTGACCCGAGGAAAACCCGCCAGTGCACGCCGACGGGATCGAGCAGCCGCACCGTGGCGTGCCGTTCCCACAGGACGAACGCCAGCCCAGTGGCTGCCGCCGCGCCCAGCACCGGCCATCCCCAGGACGGCAGCGCCCCACGGTCAGGATCGGGGTTGTACAGCCCGACCACCAGCAGCCCCAGGGTGAGTGCCAGTAGGCCGCCGCCAACCAGGTCCAGCGGTGCCCGGGAAATATCCTCGGACCGAGCCTTAGCCGGAACGGCCAGTTGGACCGCCAGCACAGCGGCGACTGCCAGGGGGACGTTCACCCAGAAGACGCCGCGCCAGCCGACCAGCGCGGCCAGCCCTGCCCCGTAGAGCGGTCCCAACACACTGCCCAGCTCCTGAGCAGCACCCAGCGCGCCCAGTGCGGTGGACCGGCCACGGTCGGGCCACAGGTCAGCGGCCAGCGCCATGGATACCGGTAGCAAAGCGCCGCCGGCGATGCCTTGCAGGGTGCGCCCCGTCACGAGTACCGGCAGGGTCACCGCGACGGCAGTGATGACCGACGCGGCCCCAAAGGTGACCAGACAAGCCTGCAGCAGCGCCCGCCGGCCGAAGCGATCAGACGCTTGACCCAGCAGCGGCATCGCAGCGACGTAGCCCAGCAGGAAGCCGGTGACGATCGGGGTGGCCCGCTCCAGATGGTTGATCGGC
>JAICSB010000207.1 GCA_025937115.1 Pseudonocardiaceae bacterium
CACTGAACAGTGCCAAGTGGTTCGAGGATGTTCCGCGCTACATCGATCAACAGCCCACCACCCAATTCGCGTATTCGCTCTGGAAGCGACGCGGAAAATACTCGTTATGGCGCTATCAGCTCCACCTGGCCACTCAGATCGCGGCGCTACGGAGATTGCGCCAGTCGGTGGGTGCGGCGCGGCGTGAGATTCGCTCCCGTCGACGGGTGAAGCTGGCCAATGCCCATGAGCGAGTCTCTGCCGCCATGTACGCGGGAAAGACCTGATCGGCATTACGCCGTGGGCATGTCGAAGATCTTCGTCAGGTTGGCGGCGAAACCGATGTCGCCGTCTAACTTCACCTTCCCGGTGATGAACATCATCGTGGGCGAGCTGTTCCCGGAGACCAGCGCGAGAAACTGGTCCGCCGACATCGTCAGCGTGACCCGCGGATCATGGGACGGTTCCTTGCTGGTCGAGCACTGCGGGGCCGAAGGACCGCGGGCCCCGGTGATCCAGGTTTCGTACACGTCGTCGCCGTTCGGGCCGCCGGTGATCCGCCAGTGGATCGCGGAGTCCCGACCCGGCGCATTCTCCGGGCGGAACTGACCGGCCATCCGGTTGAAGACCCCGTCCAGCACGGCGGCACGTCGCAGCGGATCATCGAGCACCGCATCAAGCTGCTCGGGCGAGGCGTATTTAATCAGTCTCGCGAACTCCTTCGGGGACAGCTTTTGCGGATCGACGCTGTTGAGGTCCGCCATCGTCGCTCCTCTAGTAAGGTCACGCTCGTGAGTGGCAAACAGTGTTATAGCACTGTTTGCCACTCACGAGCGGCTGTCACCGTCGCAGTCCTGTCGTTCCGGCTCGGTGTGGCGGACGGCGTGTCGGTCGCAGCGGCGCACTGGGCCGCGGGGTTTCGCCGGCTGGGCTGCCAAGTGCGTACTGTCGCGGGCGCCGGCACAGCGGATCATCTGGTGCCCGGGCTCGCCTTCGACGCTCGCCGCCCGGCGCGCTGCCGGGACATCGAAGCGGCGTTGCGCGGGGTCGACCTCGTCGTGGTGGAAAACGTCTGCTCATTGCCGATGAACCCGCCGGTGACCGAGGCGGTCGCCGACGCGCTGCACGGGCGACGAGCGGTGCTGCGTCACCACGATCTGCCGTGGGAGCGCGAGCGCTATGCGCACCTGCGCGGCTGGCCACCCGATCACACCAGCTGGCAGCACGTGGCGATCAGCCAGCACAGCGCCGCGGAGCTGGGTCGGCGCGGCATCGACGCGACCGCCGTGTACCACGGCTACGCCCGCATCCCGTGCCGCGGCAACCGCGCTGCTGGACGGGCCGCGGTGGGCGTCGCGCCGCACCAGCGGCTGCTGTTGCAACCCACCCGGGCGATCGCGCGCAAGAACGTCGCTGCCGGGATCGCGCTGGCGCAAGCGCTTGACGCGGTCTACTGGCTGACCGGAGCGGCCGAGGAGGGCTACGGTCCGCAGCTGGCCGATCTGCTCGCCCGGGCGCAATGCCCCGTACGGCGCGGGCTACCGGGCACGCTGCGGATGGCCGACGCCTACGCCGCCGCGGACGCGGTGGTACTGCCCTCGACGTGGGAAGGCTTCGGCCTGCCGCTGATCGAGTCCGCGCTGGCCGGGCGGCCACTGGCGGTGAGCGATTACCCGGTGGCGCGGGAGGTGGCGCGGCTGGGCTTCACCTGGTTCCCCGTCGACGATCCAGCTCCGCTCGCCGCCTGGTTCGCCGACCCAGACCCGACACTGCTGGCCCGCAACCGTGCCCTGGCCAAGCAGCACTTCGGTCCGGACGCGTTGACCAGCCGGCTGTCCGACACGCTGGTCCGCGCTGGGCTGCGGTAACCGCGCACTCGCTAAGGTCCGACCATGTCGATACTGGACGATCTGCTGATCAGGATGCTGCGTGGCCCGGTGCAGCGCCTGCTGGCCGAGGAACGCAACCGGTTCACCCACGGTGACAGCGAGGACCCGCTCTACCGTTACCGCTTGCACGGCGGGCGCGACCGGCTGCATATCGATCCCAGCGCGATCGTGAACAATGCGCTGTTCAACGTCTCTGGTGGCGAGATCACCATCGGCGAGTACGCCTTCTTCGGCCACGAGGTCGCGGTGCTCACCGGCACCCACGACATCACCAAGTTCGGCCGGGAGCGCCAGACCACCTTCCCCCGATCCGGGCGCGACGTGGTGATCGAGGAAGGCGTCTGGGTGGCCAGCCACGCGATGGTGCTCGGGCCGGTACGGATCGGCAAGCATGCGGTGGTCGCCGCCGGTTCCCTAGTGCTCGACGACGTCGCGCCCTACACCGTCGTCGCCGGGCGTCCCGCAAAGGTGATCAAGAAGATTACCGAGCCCGACCAGCGGTGAAAATCGAGATCGGTGCGGGCGAGAAGCCGCACCCCGACTACGACGTGCACGTCGACGTCCTCCCGCTACCCGACATCGAAGTGGTCAGCTGGATCGACCCGCTGCCGTTCGCGACCGCCTCGGTCGACGGGTTACGGGCCAATCACGTGCTGGAGCATCAGAGCTACGAGCTGGTCGAACCGACGCTGCGCGAGTGGGCTCGGGTGATGCGGCCCGGCGCCGCGCTGGATATCGGAGTACCGGACGCCCGGTTCGTCGCCGGGCAGTGGGTGCGAGGCGAGATCGACACCGCCGAGGCCAACTACTGGATTCTCGGTGGCCACTCCGACCGGGCCGCTCATCAGGGTGCCGACGCGCGGGGTATCCCACGGTGGATCTGGAATGCTCACCACACCATGTTCGATGCCGAATCGCTGGGCGAGCTGGTCTCCCGCTGCGGGTTCACCGACCTCGACATCTTCACCTACGACATCCGCAACCTGCGCTGCTACGCACTGCGCGGTCCTGCGTGATCGTGCTGCTGACCACGATCACCGACCCATCGCAATCCGCGCCGACATACGACGGTTGGACACCTCACCAAGTTCACCCTCGAGCGTGGCTCTGGCGATGGCGTTCACGCTCGTCGAGGCGCCCAAGACTCCTGGCGCGCGGCAACGCACCGCACGTGGTCGCGTGTCAACGGCAAGGCGTAGCGTTCTTTTCGTCCGCTCCCACACAGGCGTTTCGGCCTTCTGACCAGCTACGATGAGTGGCACAACGACGGCGACTGAGGCTTAAGTCGCCCGATTCGGCGCAGCGGATGGCGACGGTCCGCCGACACAGACCGGGAGTCCCTGCGCGAGCTTGCGCTCAGGAAGCCGCAGGGACCGTTTCGCGCGCCCACAGACGCGGCGGTCCGAGACGCAGCCTCGCGAGATGATCTCGATCATCGGCTGAGGGCTTGATCTCTGAGGGTCGGGCTGCGGTGCGTCCAGAAGTACGTACCGGCCGATCCGCTGCTGTCCCCGCTGTTCGCGCAGATGTCCCCGGATCATCCAGATCGGGTTGGAGTGGGGCTCCCGGCTGGCGATGGAGAACTCCCAAACCCAGTCCCGTCCGCCGGCCACCATGCCGGTGCCGCACTGGTGGTGGGTATGCAACGCACCCCCGAACTCACGGATCTCCGTGCTGGATCAGCAGGCAGAACCGTCCGAGGAGCCACTGGTGCTGCCCGGCCCGGGCGCGGGGGTCAGCTTCGCCGCGCACGTCAAGCCACTGTTCCAGGCCCGCGACCGGCAGTCGATGCGGTTCGCCTTCGACCTGTGGTCCTACCCGGATGTCGTCAAGCATGCCGACGTCATCCTCGACCAGGTCCGGGCCGGATCGATGCCGTGCGACAGCGTCTGGCCGACGGAGCACACCGAGGATTCGCCCGCTGGATCGACGGCGGCAAGAACCCGTAAGCCGCTGGTGGGGTGCTGGGGCGGACCGCGGGGACACCGACCGGCTGGAGGCATTCAGCGACGGGGTGCTGGCCATCGCGATCACCCTGCTGATCCTTGACGTCCGGGTCGACGTCGGGTCCTGCCGCTGCTCACCGTGCTGGTCAGCGTCGCGCTCGCGCTGATGTTCGCCCTCGGACATCCTTACGCCCCGCCTTCGCGCCGAGCGACGAGGCGGCCGAGCCCAGCTAGCGGCGGGTTGTCACGGAGTGGCCAGGAAACTCCGGAACCGGGCCGCCAGCCACGGCTTGCGACCCCAGGCCATCAGCTGGCCCTTGGCGATCGCTGCCCACTGGCTCTGCCTCTGCCAGAACACCAGCAGGAACGCCACCGGGTCGGCCGAGAGATGGCAGTCCACCCGGCGCGCCGACGGGGTCTCGACCCGCAGCGTCCCGTCGTCGAAAACGAAATGGAGATGTAACCGGCTCCCACCGCGGATGCGCACGTCGAAGGTGGCGTTCAGGCCGGCCGCAGTGTCGGCATTCGCCAGCATTCGGGAATCGGCACGCTGGATGAGCGGGATGAAGAATCGGTCCATCAACAGGACCGCATGGGCCGGGTTGATCCGCCAGGGTCGCCCGGCGGCGCGGGCGATGTCATAGCCGTGCACGACAGTCTCGTTGAGCAGGTGACAGGTGAACGCCGACAGAGGCAAGGTCGTGCCTTGGATCAGCCAGGGACGCAGCTCATCGGGAGACTGTCGCGCACAATCGACGAAGTACTGCTTCGCGCAGGCCTCGATCCGGTCAGCCAGCATGCTCAGGTGACGCTCCGGGTCGGCTCGCACCAACCGGGTGGTCACGTCGCCGAGATCGGCGATATCCCGGACCAGCGAGTCACCCGCCACCCCGGCCCGGTCTGGCAGCAGGTCGTATAAGACCGACCGGTCTCCTCGCGCCAGCCCGGGAATACCCAGCCAGCCCTGCGACAGGTGCATGGCGACCTCAGCGAGGTCCCACTGACCCACCGCGGGGGCGGCGCCCGGATCACGGATGGATCGCAACAAGGCTGTCACCCGACTCACCTCATCGCGCAAGGCATCCTGGCTGTGCTGCCAATCCAGTCTCGATGCGCTCATGACCATGGCGACTCCCTGACCTGGCCGCCCCGAGTAGGCAGCGACTGATAACTAGCTATTCGTGGACGGTAGTAATCGACTGATAACCTGTCAAGGTGGCTGACGAGGCGGCGGCGATGGCGCCGCGGCGCCGGATGACCGCCGCGCAGCGCGAGCAGCAACTGCTGCGGGCCGCGGTGACCGCATTCGCCCAAGGTGGTTACACCGGCACCACCACTGACCAGGTGGCCAGGATCGCTGGCGTCTCCCAGCCCTACGTCCTGCGGTTGTTCGGATCGAAGCAAGCGTTGTTCCTCGCCACCTACCGGCATGCTGGGTCCCGCATCCAGGACGCCTTCCGAGCCGCTGCCGCGGCCCTGCCACCTGGCGCCGAGGTGCCCGACCGGTTGACCGCGTTGGGTTGTGCATACCTGCAGCTGGCCCACGACCACGAGCTGCTACTCGTCATGCAGCACGGCTTCATGGCCGCCGCCGACCCGGCCCTCGGTCCGGCCATGCGCCGCTGCATGATCGATATCTATCGCCTGGTCCGCACCCTCACTGGCGCCTCCGCCGAGCAGACCCGCGACTTCGCCGCCCGCGGCATGCTGATCAACACCCTGGTGGCGCTGCGGATGCCCGAGCACCTCGACGAAGACCCCGTCGCCGCCGAGCTCGTCAACCACACCCTGACGCCACCGCCAGACTCCCCCTGAGGTGCACCGGCGACGCACCTTCAGGCTTACCTCAGCGGTCGGGTCGCAGTGAAGCGCAGTGAGCGGCTGCCGAGCTCAACTCGGGTGTCGGTAAGGCCGGCAAGGCGGAGTCGATCGGGCAGCGTGTCCGGATCGACGGCTACCATCGTGTCGCCGATGTGCACGAACCGAAACCGCAGACTGAGCCGGCTGTCGGAGCCGGCGAACATCCCGCCCGGTCGCAACACCCTGGCGGCCTCGGCGAACAGCCGATCCTGCTGCTGCGCCGACGGTACGTGGTGCAACATGGTGAAGCACACCACCGTGTTGAACGACGCGTCAGCGAACGGCAGCGCAGCCCCGTCACCTCGCCGGACCTCAACCCGGCCAGCGAACTCGGCCCGCAGCTCGGCAACGAGCTCGGGGTCGATCTCGATCGCGGTGAGCCGTCCGGCTCGCTCGGCTAACCAGCGCGTCGTCACGCCGTAACCCGGCCCGATCTCCAGCACCTCGC
>JAICSB010000175.1 GCA_025937115.1 Pseudonocardiaceae bacterium
CGAATTGCGCACCCAGGCGCTCGATGGCGCGCCGGGATCGCTCGTTGCGCGCGTCAGTCTTAAGGTCGACCCGGACCACGCCCAAGGTCTCGAACGCATATTCCAGGAGTAGAAGCTTTGCCTCAACATTGATGCCTGTTCGCTGAGCCGAAGCGGCCAGCCAGGTCCAACCAATCTCAATGGCATACAGCTGCGAGCGGCCCGGCCAAAACCGGGGATCCCAGTACGCCGTGCACCCGACGGCCCGCCCATCGCCTTGGCGGAGCTGGGCAAACGGCACCAGCTTGCCGCTTTTTGTCTGTTCGAAATAGGCGGTGAGGTATTCCTCTATTTCCCACGCATGTGGAACTCGGGTGAAGTCGTACGCGCCGCGATCTTCCTCCACTGAGACCGCCAAATCCTCACCATGACTCACCGAAAGCGGTTCCAGCCGGACCAGGGACCCGTGGAGTACCGGAACGTCAAGCAGAAAGTTCATGAATACCCCTCATCGATCCTGGCATTGGCACCTTGCAGCGAGCGCAGGTTGCCGGACCGTCACTGGGCCAGGTCCCTCAGATCCTCTGGATGATTACAAGAGGAGCAGCGTAACCAATGCATTCACTGGCGTCAACGGTCGGCTGTGATGGCAGAGGCGATGCTGTTGGATAGACAACACCGGTCAGCCTGACTTGCTAACGAATCCCTGACTCGGACGTAGCTTCCAGATTCCGCGGCCGAGACTGTCGGTGTTGGGTTGTAACGTGCAGATCATGGTGGTTCGGCAGCTGATTCCCGAGGGCTTGGCGCAGGTTGCGCCGGGACCGGAGCTGGCTGGTCTGCTGGCCGAGCTCGAGCTGTCGCAGCTGTCGGGTTATGACTGCGTGGAGGTGCTCAAGGCGCGGTACCGGCAGTTCAATCACGAGCGGGCCAGGTTGATGGCCACCATGGTCGAGGTGGGGCTGTGCGGCATCGGGCCGGATGATGAGCTGCCCCGGACGGCGGTACCCGATGAGTTCGCCGCGGATGAGATCCGCGCCGCCTTGATGCTCACCCGACGGGCCGCCGATGCCCAGTTCTGGCTGGCGCATGATCTGATGACGCGGCTGCCCGCGGTGCACGCCACGATGGACGCCGGGGTGCTCGACGAGCCTCGCGCGCGGGTGTTCTCCGAGTGGACCACCGGGCTTGTTCCGGAGGCGGCACGCGCGGTGTGCGCCCAGTTGCTGCCTCGAGCACCCGGGTGGACCACGGGGCAGCTCATCGAGCAGATCAAGAAACTGGCCATCGCCGTCGACCCGGACTGGGCCCGGCGCCGCTACGAACAAGCCCTCGCCGATCGCAAAGTCGTCGGGTACCGCAACGCCGACGGCTCGGCGAACCTGTCCGGGGTGAATCTGCCCGTCGACCGGGTCGCCGCAGCCTCCGGACGCATCGACGCGCTGGCCAAAGCCGTCAAACGCGCTGGGGACCTTCGCCCGATCGATCACATCCGGGCAGATCTGTTCCTCGGGATGACCGATGGCACCTACGCCGGCCTGGACGACGCGGAGATCATCAACCAGCTGCTCGCAGCGGGACGCCCCGACGGGTCCGAGGACACGGATGGCGCTCAACGCAGCGACGATGGAGACGGCCTCCGTGGTGACGGCGGTCAGGGTGTCGGTGACCCGGACGACGGCGGCTGCGGCGCCGGGGACGGCGGTACGGGGCAAGGCGAGGGCGCGTCTGCCGCAGCTGCGGAGCCACCGGTCCCGGCTGCTGCTGTGATCGGGGCTGGTATGGAGTTGCGGGTGCGGCTGTCCACCCTGCTCGGCCATGACCAGTACCCCGCTGAGCTGGCCGGCTGGGGCCCTGTGCACGCCGAGCTGGCCCGCGACCTCACTACTACCCTGGGCGGCGCGCAGTGGCGCTTTGCGATCACCGACGAGAACGGTCAGCTCCACCACTGCGGAATCACCCAGGCGCGGCCCACCGGTATCCCCGCCCGGATGGCAGCCTGCCGCGCAACCGTGGAACTGGCAGTCCCACTCGCCACCCTGCGCCTCCTGGACGAAGAGCTGGGAGCCTGGGCCGAGGTCGTGACCGATCTCCGCCGACAGCTCGAACGGGGCCCCGCCGACCAGGACCGCTACAGCCATCGGCGCGCCCCCGACGCCGCCCTACGCCGTTACCTGCAAGCCCGCGACCGGTCCTGCATCATGATCGGCTGCCGGGCTCCCGCCAACACGGCGGACGCCGACCACACCCGCGACCACGGCCACGGCGGACCCACCACCGGCGGCAATCTCGGCGCTGCTTGCCGACATGATCATCGACTCAAGCACGAAGGTGGCTGGCGGCTGCACCAGTCCCACGCCGGTCACTTCCACTGGATCAGCCGGCTGGGTCACAGCTACCACAGGTCGCCTCCCCCCATCCTCGAGCCATTACCCGATCCCCTGCGACCGGACCGGCCTCCGATTCAGCTACTGATCCCGGTCGATGCCGACTGGGAAAGCTCAGAGATCTGGACCGAACCGCCGCCTGAAATCGAACCCGAACCACCACCAGAAACTGACCCCCGCGACGACATCCCCCCGTTTTGAGGCGAACGACTATCAGACTCGGTCGGCGTGTGCAGGACGGCCGCCACCTCGAACAGCGTGCCCTCGTGAGCGGATCCATGCTGCCGGCGCTCGAAGTCGAGCAGGTGCTGCTTGCGTTCCAGGCCGCCGCCGTAGCCGGTGAGGTCGCCAGAGGCTCCGACGACGCGGTGGCAGGGCACGATGATGCCGATCGGGTTGCGTCCATTGGCCAGGCCGACCGCCCGGGCGGCGCCGGGGCGTCCGATCCGCTCGGCGAGCTGGCCGTAGGACCATGTTTCGCCGTAAGGGATCTCCCGCAGAGCGGCCCACACGGTGCGCTGAAACGGCGTACCGACGAGATTCATCGGCACGTCGAACTCGGTGCGTTGGCCATTGAAGTACTCATCCAGTTGCCTGATCACCTCGGTGAACGGGGTGGGGTCCGGCTCGCCGAACGTCGCTTCTGGCGGTCGGTGTCGCTGCAGGTTCATGTACAAGCCGCTGAGCTTGCCGTCCAGCGCGACCAGGGTGAGCGGGCCGACGGGACTGTCCTGCACGGTGTGAACTAGCACGCGTGATCCTTTCATCAGGTCGGTAGCCGGTTGATGGCGTGGTCACCGGTGGCCCACAGGTACTGCACGGCGTAAGCGCGCCAGGGGCGCCAGGCGCTGGCGTGGCCGGTCAGGCCCGCGGCGGTCGCGGGAAGACCTACATCTCGGGCGGCCCGCCGGATACCTAGGTCCGTCGGCACGAAAGCATCCGGGTCGCCGAGCGCGCGCATCGCGATCGTCTCGATGGTCCAGGGTCCCAAGCCGGGCAGCGCGGCGAGCTGGGCGCGCGCCTGTTGCCAGTCGCTGCCGGCACCGAGGCCGATGTCGCCGCCGGCCAGCGCACCGACCAGGGTGGTGAGCGTCGTGCGCCGCGCCGCCGGCAGTGCGAGCGTGGCTGGATCGAGCGACGCCAGCCGCGCTGTGTCCGGGAACAGATGGGTCAGGCCGCCAGCCGGGTCGGCCACCGATTCGCCGTGTGCGGCCACCAATCGGGCGGCGTGGGTGCAGGCCGCCTTGGTGGATACCTGCTGCCCCAGCACCGCCCGCACCGCGAATTCCGACGCGTCGACGGTGCGCGGCACCCGACGGCCGGGATTCTTGTCCACCATGACAGCAAGCATCGGATCTGTGCGCAGCAGATCGTCGACAGCCACCGGGTCCGCGTCGAGGTCGAGTAGCCACCGGCACCGGGTGATCGCGGTGGACAGGTCCCGCAGATCGGTCAAGGTCAACCGGCACTCGATGTGATCGGGCAGCGGCCGCAAGGTCGCGACACCATGGCCGTGCGGCAGGCGCAAGGTGCGGCGATAGGCCCCGTCACGCCACTCTTCCACCCCGGGCACTGCGGTCGCCGCGAGATGGCCGAACAGGTTGTCCGGACACAGCGGCACCCGAAACGGCAGCCGCAAGACCAGCGATCCGGATGTCGTCGGCGGGTGTCTGCGCGCGGCACGCGCTCGCAGGTCGGTCGGCGCCAACGCGAAGATCTCCCGGACGGTGTCGTTGAATGCCCGCACACTGGCAAAACCAGCGGCGAACGCGACGTCGCTCATCGGCAGGGAGCTGGTCTCGATCAGCAGCCGCGCGGTCTGGGCGCGCTGCGCTCGCGCCAACGCCAACGGGCCGGCCCCCAACTCGGCGAGGACCTGCCGCTGGACCTGCCGGACGCTGTATCCCAGCCGCGCGGCCAGGCCAGGGACACCGTCGCGATCGACCACCCCATCGGCGATCAACCGCATCGCTCTGGCCACCAGGTCAGCGCGTACGTTCCAGTGCGGAGATCCCGGGCTGGCGTCCGGCCGGCATCGCTTGCAGGCCCGAAACCCGGCCGCCTGCGCCGCGGCGGCGCTCGGATAGAAGCGCATGTTGACCGCCTTGGGCGGTACTACCGGGCAGCTCGGCCGGCAATAGATTCCAGTGGTGACCACTGCGACGAAAAACCAGCCGTCGAACCGCGCGTCCTTGGACTGCACCGCCCGCACGCACCGCTCGGTGTCCTCATGCACGTTCCTAGCATCGCCGCTGGCCGCAGGCAGGGCTAGCGAGTTTGCGACACCATCCCAGGAGGAGACGGTGATGTCGCAAACTCGCCGGGCTACTCATGCCCCCGCGGCATGTCGTCGCGGCGAACGGCGACAGCACGGCGTGCTCCAGTCCGTCGGTGGTAAACAGGAAGCGATGCCACTTCGGGTGAACGCCGCGATTGTTCCCTCGCAACCTCTTGAGCCTGAGCAAGGGTCTCTATCAGCTCGTCCACCTTCTCTGGGTCCATAATGGCTTCCCAGGTGAAAGGCGGTTGGATAGACACCCCCACGTGTCCTCGCTGCACTGTCACCACCACCGTTGCGGGAACGCCGCCACTGCCTTTCACCGACACCGTCCGAGGTGCAGCTGCCGGCACAAATCTTTTCGAGGTCATGAGGGGCCGCGCAGCGTATCGTGGGCCTTCTCGTCGCAGTCACAGGGACGAAAGCTCACTTTCTCGTTCCCCACGTCCCTGGGCCGCCTCTCGTGTGCTCGCCTGATGCGGACGGCACCCGGGACCGGAGCAAGTCCACCGCAGCGGCGCTTGGGGTGGGGACCCTTGTCCGCCGCCACTACCGTGGCGCCAGCCACGCGTCGGTGCCTCGCACATCCGGCCCCGGGGCCTCGGCAGATCGCTGAACAGGACTGACCCGCTCCGATGCATGACGAATCGCGAATCTATGTATGCGTCGGCGCGATGGTGCCGCGATACTCGGCAGTCGCACGTGGATCAACGGGCAGGTGAGGCGGTTACACTGTCCCGGCTCGGTCGTGGATGGGAGGATGCCGTGGCCTCACGGGTAGCACGGCAGCGCTATTGCCGCTGTGGCGCGCACCTGGCGGCAGACAATGCCGAGCAGCAATGTGCAGGCTGTCAGCGCACCTCGCGGGACAGATTTGTTGCTCCACCGCAGGTACCGGACGACTTCTGGCAAACCGAACCGCTGCGGGAGGCTTTCGCTGCCCAGCACATCGGTCGGGTGGCTCGCGCCTATCGTCTGCATCCATACCAGCGTACGGTTTACGGCTATAGCGGTATCTCACAGGGCCTGCTCGGTCAATGGCTGGGGCTTCAACAACCCCAGGTCAGCCGGGTTGAGACTGGCCCACCAATTCGTGATCTAGATACCTTGTCGTATTGGGCTCGGGTGTTGCGGATCCCCGCGCGGATGTTGTGGTTCGACCTGCCTGGAGAGACCCGACTGGGACCATTAAGCCCACGCGGCGAGTCGAACGACAGTAAGCCGAGCCAAGCAAATATCACTGCCCTGCGCAACGCTCCGCCAGAAGAGACCATCGCGTACCTTCAGGAGCAGTGGCACCTGCTGGTGCGAGCCGACAACCTGTTTGGTCCGGCGTACGTGCTGCGACTGATCCACGAGCTAATCGAACTCATTGAATCGCTTCTGCACGATACTCGTGATGACGTTCGCGCGTCACTGTTGTCGCTCGGCGCCCAGTACGCGGAATCAGCCGCGTGGCTGCACGAGGATGCCGACGATCAACTGGCGACCTTCTGGACGAGCCGGGCCTTGGAGTGGGCCCATGCCAGTAGCGATCATCGGCTCGTCGCCTGGGCACTGTTTCGCCGTAGCCAGCAGGCGGCCCGCGAAGGAAACGTTGCTCGGTCAATCGGATTGGCGCAGGCCGCTGAGAACACGGGCAGACAGCTGCCGAATCAAATGCGGGCTGCATTCACGCAGCAAGAGGCTTGCGGCTTGGCGCTGGACGGGGACGAAGCCGCCTGCCAGCGCAAGCTTGACGACGCACTGCAGTGGGTGGCGCCGGAGCCCGATCTACACGGGGATGCTCGCAGCGGGCGTGGCGCGTTCTGCACCGCCACCTACGTCGAGTTGCAACGGGCCGGTTGCTGGTTACAACTGGGCCGACCGGAGCGCGCCGTAGCTACCTACGAGTTGGCGCTCACTGACCTACCGGACGCCTACCACCGGGATCGCGGGCACGGGCTAGCACAGTTCGGGAGCGCGCTGGTAGCCGCCAACGAACCCGAACACGCCGCCAGCGTGACGCGTGAAGCGCTCGGCATCGCCCGTGGGTGCGGCTCAGGCCGGGCGATGCACCATATTCGTACGGTCGGTGATTCACTGCGACCGCAGGCCAAGCTACCCGC
>JAICSB010000474.1 GCA_025937115.1 Pseudonocardiaceae bacterium
ATCCCGCGACCCAAGCGGAAGGACTGACCCGTGCCCGCCTCAGCACTTCTCCCAGCCGTCGATCCCACTGCACACCTCGGCCGATGCGATGTTGTACCCGCCGTCGGCGCTGCCGGAGTTGGACACGGTCTGCGCATACCCCAACAGATCATCGGTCTGCACCGTGGTCGTGCACGACACATCCCCGCCACCCTGCAACTGTGCCGAGACCGCGTAATACAGAGCCCCGGCGTCCAAGGGCACGACGCGCTTGAACGGCAGCCTGCTGGCGGAGTGACTGGAGCCGTTCGGCCCGTAGGTGATGTCTACGCCGCCGTGCCCCGTGCAGTGGAACGTGACCTGCTCCGGCGCGGGTGTCGCGGCCGGTGTCGGCGACGGGGCGTCCTGGGGCAGGGTGATCACGCCGCCGAGTACCTGCTGGGCGGCCTGCGCGTACGTGTCGCTGGTCGTCGTCAGCACCCAGTTCGGGCCGGCCAGAGCCGTCGTGTCCCCGGGTATCCCCCACAGCACCGAGACCACGGCCTGCGCGGCGTAGGTCTGTGCTGCGCCCTGGTTCTTGAACACGGCGATCTGCGTGTCCTGCTGCGTCGATCCGGGGCTGGAGCACTGCACCGCGTCCGTGGCGCCCGGGAAGTCGGACAGGGTCGGCGCCTCACCGAGGGAACATTCCTGTTGGCTTCGGGTCAGGGTCGCTTCGATTTCGCCGGCGTTGTTGTAGCTGGCGCCGTCGATCGGGTGAGTGGGCGCAGCCGAGTTGCTCGGGACGAGGTCCGCCGGATAGCTGTAGTTGTCGCCCGCCGGATCGGTGGTCTGCACCGCGGCGGCCGGGGCGCTGCCGGCCGCGTCCGCGCCGCCGCTGGACGAGCAGGCCGCGGCCCCGGCCAGGACCACAAGACCGAAACCCGCGGCGACGATCGCAGAGCCGTAACGCGACATGTTCCCCACCCTCTCGGCGCGGCCCCACGCCGCACCCTGGCACGGTACGCCGGGGCCGGGCGCGAATCAGGGGTGTGACCCGATCGTGACCGGTGTCGCAAACCCGTGCGACGCCGGAGCCTAACGCGCCATCATCAGACCAGCCCTTAGGAGGCGACCGTGACCGACCGCCAGACCACCGCCCGCTTCGACACCGAGCACATCAGTTACCTGCGCTTACGCCTGTGGCGCGCGGAAGCCGAGGCGCGCGAGTTGCGCCAACAACTCAGCCAGGCCGAGACCGAACGCACCAAGCAACTGCTCGCCGAGATCGACCCCGCGAAACGATTCCCGTGCGGCCGCACCCACGCCTGCGCCTCCTGCTCACCCAACCGGATCGAGCCGGGGCGCGGCTGCCGCAACTGCCGTCAGACCGGCTACGACCAGAGCCCGTGCCTGCGTTGCAGCGAGGCGGTGCGCGTCGAGGCGCCTTTGCGGCCGTTCCTCAAGCAGTGCGGGTACAGCAGCGACAGCTGGCCGCGCTGACGTACCGCATCCGGTACCCCGGTGTCGTAATGTCTAGTTGAACTAGACAACCACCGGCCGCGCACGACCCTGGATTGTCAGTGCCACCTGCGAAAATGTCCGTATGACAGACATCGCGCACCTGCCGCACGAGCAATACATCACCGACGTCTTCACAGCCCTCGACGACATCGGAACCGACCCCACCGACGTGATCACCACGACACCGGACGGCGAACAGCTCGACGGCGTGATCACCTTCCCACGCAACGCCTACGGCGCCCAGGAGTGGCCCGACGGCGTGTTCCTCGGCTGGGATCAGCGCGCTGGCTGGGCGCTCTGCACCGAGGGCGAGAACCGGAACCTGGAGCCGCTCGACCTGGACACGTACGCCAACCCGGCTACGGTCGCTTCGCGGACGCGCAGCCGACTGTACGGCGATCCGGACCGGCCGGTCGATGAGTCGTGGGATGGCGCAGCACTGCTCGATGCAGCGGTCAAGGCGTGGGAGGACTGACCGCGCCGTGGGCGGCGGGTGGCATGCTGGACGGTTTGTCCCGCGTCCACTTCCACCTGACCCGACCACGCCGACCACAAGGCCGCGTGGGTGCCCGGTGGCAAAGTAGAACCATGGCAAACCCCCGCCGGCTACCGAAACCCGAACTCATCCAGCGCTTCGTCGACCTCGCCACCGCGTTACGCGACCAGGACCCCGGCATCACCGCTGAGGACCTCGCCGAGACCGCCCTGGCCGTGACATGCCGCCAACCCGACTACCAGCCGTGGGGGCGCACAGAACCGTGTCCCGAGGAGCCGATGGTCGACCTGATGCGCCGCGTCATGAACGGCGACGGGTTCCACGCCACCACGGCAGGGATCGTCCGTGTGGCGGCATCCGCGCAACCCTCGCGGCATCCCCTGTTCGACCGGCTCGCCATGCTCGGCATCACACCGCTGCCCCGAGACCTGCCTGGCGATGATCAGGCGCACGTGCTGCTGTACGACGTGAAGCGCCGCGCGGTCCTGAGCGCGGTACGGGACCGAGACGACGGGCAGCTGGGGGAAGACGTCGCGTGGCTTCTGCGGAACGTGGACCGCGGCCGCGAGAGCTACGAGAACGAGCGGTGGTACGCGGCCCGCGACTAATGGCGGCCGCGTGACCGTCCCGCCGCCCGTCTCCCGCGACCGGATGTCGGGCCGGTACTTCGACGCCTGCGACTCGTGCCGCGTCGACCGCGGTCCCGGTATCGACTGCTCGGCCGGACCGGTCCCGCCGCGCACGACCCGCAAGCGCGAGAAGGCCGGGCTGCGCCGGTACGTCGGTGATCTGCTGGCCACCGGGCCGTACGACCCGCTGGTCGACCCGTCGGACTGCCGCCACGGCTGCAACGGGGCCTGCGCCCCGGAAGCGGTCGGCTCGTGACCGGCACGGACTTCCTGCACATCGCGCCTAGGGGCGACGGTATCGAGCACGACACCTCGACTGGCGAGCCCGACTGCGTGTGCGGCCCGACGGTCGAGCCCGTTAAGCGCGGCGATGGGTCGATGGGCTGGCTGATCGTGCACCATTCGCTCGACACGCGCGAGCAGCCCGGCGGAACGAACCAGCCGATACGCCACATGCCGCCGCTGTGCCGGGAGTGCGGCAAGCGGGTGCGCCGCTGGCAGTCTTATGGCGGGTGGGGTCCGATCGGGTTCACGCCGAAGACCGCTGACACGGTGTGGCACGAGAAGTGCTGTCGGCCGTAACAACGAACGCCCGACCCCAGGGAAGGGCCGAGCGTTCGCCGCGGTTCGGACCGGTGGGTCCTGCACGCTGTCGGAATCG
>JAICSB010000593.1 GCA_025937115.1 Pseudonocardiaceae bacterium
CATCGACCAGCTGGTCAGCGGCATGCAGGCAGGGGTGTACCGCAGCATGGCCGCAGGGCTCGGTCACAAGATGGTCAGCGGAATACAGGCCCTCGTCGACAAGGCCATGCAGTCCTTCAGCGCCCCATTCACCGGCTCCGGGGCCGTGAAGGACTGGATCGAGCAGGCCCTGAAGCTCACCGGCACACCCGAGTCGTGGGCCGGGCCACTGTCCGTGCTCATCGGCCGTGAGTCCGGGGGCAACCCGAATGCGATCAACCGCACCGACTCCAACGCAGCCGCCGGGCACCCCTCACAGGGGCTCATGCAGACCATTCCGGGCACGTTCAACGCCTACCACCAGCCCGGCACTTCGTGGAACATCACCGACCCCGTAGCCAACATCGCGGCGGGCATCAACTACATCAAGGCCCGCTACGGCGACATCTTCCACGTCCAGCAAGCCAACCCGAACCTGCCACCGAAGGGCTACGACGCGGGCGGGCTGCTCCCCACGGGCCTGTCCCTCGTGCGCAACTCCACTGGGCAGCCGGAGCGGGTGCTCAACGCTTCCCAGACAGCCCGACTCGACCAACTGCTCGGCGGCACGGGCGGTGGGCAGGTCACCAACCACTTCCACGTGACCATCGACGCCAAGACCGTCGCCGAAATGCAGGGCGTCGTCGCGTTCTTTGATCGGGTCCAGCAAGTCGCCAGGACCACCACGGCGGCATCGGGAAGGGTGGCCTAAGCCATGGCGAAGCTCGACCCGGCGACGAAAGCGGCGATCAAAGCGCTGGTGGACGCCGCTCTGGCCCATCCGGGCGTCCCGGTCCGCGAAATCCTCAAGGCGCTGCTCGCCGGTGCCGCCGCCGATGACCCGATCCACCAGATGGCGGCGAAGCGGATCAAGGCCCGGATCCTCGCCCGGCTGTTCGCCAACCACCCCGGCAAAAACTCCAAAGGCGTGCTCACGCTGCGGCCACGGGGCAGCGACACCGATGTGGTGATCAGCCGACTCGACTACGGGGAGACCGACGACGTGTCCTACGTCGACGTCTACGCCGACGGGGCCACGGTGGGCGGTGACCCGCACTTCCGGATCATCAACCCGCCGATGCTGGTCGAGGACCCCACGGGGGACATCGTCGTGACCGGGAAGTCGCCCAATGGCAAGCCCATGACCCGCACGTTCCGGGAGGACCCGCTGGGTGCGATAGCGGAGGCCATCGCAGGCCAGGGGGGTGCGCAGCGATGACCACCGTCATCTCCTACGCCGACGCGTCCTCCAACAGCCTGTTCTCGGAGGGCTTCAGTAGTTACTCCGCTGCGCTAAACGGAACCGGCGGTGGCGGTCTCGTCATTGGCAGCGAGAGCTTCATCAGTGCTGATCAGGGGGTCAGCAATGGTCCCGCATACTTCGTTGAAGAGGTCTTCACGCGGTACGCCTACGCCCTGGATACTGCCTCGCAGGTCACCAGCGCCTACTTCGAGCTCACGGTCTTCACCGCCGACGGGAGCTACAGCCGGGACCTGGAGATCTGGGAGTACGACTGGGGGACCAGCGTCGACAGCGCCGACTGGCGCACCCCGTCTCAACTCAACGCGCTCAACCTGCTCGGCACCGTGGTCGGCGTGCAAAACAGTGGCGGCAAGTGGCGGGCCAGCTCCCCGATATTGCTCACCCGCCTGGGAACGACCGGCGAAGTGCGGACGGTCCTTAACTCCAGTCGGGCGCGGCAGCAGCTCACCCCGAGTCTGAACGTCAACGAGTTCATTGCCTTCGACGGGCCTGCTACGTCGGGCACGGCTCAAGACCCGGCCCTGATCTACACCACGGCGCCGCTGTCCGCGCTGCACCGGGTGCTCGGTGCGCAGGTCCAGCTCTCCGACGGCACCCACGCCTTCCTGGAGTCCACCGCGTCAGCGTCGGCCCCGACGGTGCTGCTGAGGTTCCACGACGGCACCACCGCCTCCACGGTCGCCACCGTGCCTACCGGCGCGTCGAGCGGCACGTTCGGTGTCGACTCCCCGTCGGGCATGCAGAACTTCGCGCTCGTGCGCGACGCGGCCGACAACCTCTACGTGCTGGGGCGCGCGGGTCGCTCCAGCGCGGCCGGTGTCGTCAACGCGGGGAAGGCGTACGTCAAGGGCGTGGGCCACACGTGGACCGCTGCGGCGATGGTCGAGGACACCCTGTCGCCGGACCCCTCCTACCTCACTGATGTGGCCGCCACGTGGCATTCAGCGGGTGGCACAGCGGGCACGATCGCCGCAGTGTTCGCGCACGCCGGTTCGGGGGCGGACGGCAACTTCGTCGGCCAGCAGTACTGGACTCTGATCTCCTGCGACGCCCTACTCGCCGGGACCGGCACCCTGAAGCGCGGCTCCGGAGTCCTGGCCAGCCTCCTGGACGTGCCCGCCACGTCGGACCTGGTCAACTACCACAACCCCACCGGCACGGGGCTCGACATTCACTCCAGCTCCGCCCTGCGGGGCTACGCCGCGTCCTACAACCACGCCGCCGGGCTCGGTGGTGTCGGGGACACCTCACAGTCCCGATACACCCTCGCGAGCGACGCCACCAACATCAGC
>JAICSB010000688.1 GCA_025937115.1 Pseudonocardiaceae bacterium
AGGCCGCCACCTGGGCCGGCGTGGGAGAACTCCTGGCGGAACCCGTCGAGTTGGTAGGTGGACAGTCGGCCTTCCAGGAACGCTCGGGCGTAGATACCGGGCGACGCGTGGCCCTGGATATAGACCTGGTCCCCGCCACCGGGGTGGTCCTTGCCCCGGAAGAAGTGGTTGAAGCCCACCTCGTAGAGCGCGGCCGACGAGGCGTAGGTGGAGATGTGACCGCCGACGCCGACGCCGGGGCGCTGCGCCCGATGCACCATCATCGCCGCGTTCCACCGGATCCAGGCGCGGTAGCGCCGCTCGGTGTCCTCGTCACCCGGGAACCACGGCTCGTTCTCGGTGGGGATGGTGTTGACGTAGTCCGTGCTGGTCAATGAGGGCACACCGACGCCGGTCTCGCGGGCCCGTTCGAGCAGCCGCAACATCAGGTACCGTGCCCGCTGCTTGCCCCCGGACAGCACCGCGGAGTCGAAGGCTTCCAACCACTCTGCGGTCTCTTCTGAGTCGATGTCCGGCAGGTGGGCTGCCACCCCGTCCCGGATCACCCGCACGCGAGCGGGCATGCGGTCATTTTTCATGGCCAAGGGGTCTCCTCGCCTCAATCTCTCGTAGTATGCCCACCATCGTGCCCCATACAGACCCATGCGCGTAGGCCGCGCGATCGATGTCACTGCTACCCACGAGTAATCTGGCGGGCAAATTCGGTTCGCCGATCTGGCCTCAGACGGGCCAGATCGGCGTGTCCCGCTGCTGGCAGTTGCGCTTTAGGTGGACCGCAGTGTTCGCTTGGACGCCATCGAGTAAAAGATCGCCGGGCGCAGGTTGCCGGGCTTGACGTTGTGGAGGGGTGAACACCGTGGTCGCCGCTGCGGCGGGAGACACCGGCAAACTCGGCGTTGCCGAGAGGCTCGGGATTGAAACTGACATGGTCGTGCAGGAGCTCGGCTGGGATGAGGACGTCGACGACGACGTGCGTGCCGCGATCGAGGAGGTGATTGGTGGTGACCTGCTCGATGAGGACTCCGACGAGGTCGTCGATGTGGTGCTGCTGTGGTGGCGCGACCAGGACGGCGATCTAGTGGATACCCTCGTCGACGCCCGAACGCCGTTGGCAGATAACGGCGTGATCTGGGTGCTCACGCCCAAGACCGGGCGGGACGGGCATGTCGAGCCCTCAGATCTCGCTGAGGCGGCTCCCACAGTGGGTTTGGCGCAGACGTCGAACCTCAGCGTCAGTGAGGACTGGACAGCCACCAGGTTGGCCACCCCCAAAGCGGCCAAGGCCAAACGCTGAGCCGGTGAGCCGATGCCGGGACCTCGCGCCATCCGGCGCGAGGGAAAGGATGAGTCGAGAAGGGCTTTCGCACGATGTCACTGCAGGTCGGGGATCAGGCGCCGGATTTCACCCTGAACGATCAGAACAATCAGGAGCGGACGCTGTCGGAGTTCCGCGGTGACCGCAACGTGCTCGTGGTGTTCTACCCGCTCGCCTTCAGCGGTATCTGCACCGGTGAGCTCGACCAGCTCCGCGATGATCTGGCGGAGTTCACCGATGTGCAGGTGCTGGCCGTGTCGGTGGACTCCGTCTACGCGCTCAAGGTGTGGTCGAACCAGCAGGGCTACGACTTTCCCCTGTTGGCCGACTTCTGGCCACACGGCAAGGTCGCACAGGACTACGGGGTGTTCAACGACCATGCCGGCATCGCCAACCGAGGTACCTTCCTGGTGGACACCGACGGCGTGATCCGCTTCGCGGAGATGAAGCAGCCTGGTGAGGCTCGCGACCAAACAATCTGGAAGCACGCCTTGGCTGCGTTGCCTGCCTAAACCGTGCCTCCGGGTCTTCCGGGCGGCGACGGGCGCATAGCTCAGCGGGAGAGCACTCGCCTTACAAGCGAGCGGTCGCAGGTTCAAATCCTGCTGCGCCCACCCTCACCGCAGCGCGTCCCTCTGCGGGAGGCCGCGGGCAGTCGACCCACCGCCTGCCGGGTGCTCCCCACTGTTCTAGAAACAACTCCCGTTGAC
>JAICSB010000735.1 GCA_025937115.1 Pseudonocardiaceae bacterium
GAACGTGAGAAAGTGTCACGACTGGCAGTCTCGGAGGCGTGCAGTCGATGGTAACGACTGAGGATGCCCGCTGGCTCGCCGGCTACCTGCGGAAGTTGGTGTCCGCCCGCCCCGCGGCCTGGGCCGGCACGGAGATGACCTTGTCTCAGCTGATCGCGCTGCACATCATCAGCGCCCGGGCTCCGATGACACTGATGGCGCTGTCCGACGCCTTGGGCACCCGACCACCAGCCACCTGCGCGATGGTCGATCGGCTCGCCCGCGCCGGGCTGGTCCGTCGCACGCCGGACCCCGAGGACCTCCGGCGCGTGCTGGTAGCCGTCACCGGTACCGCGGCGCAGATGCTCGGCAAGATCGACCCGGACACTGCCCGACGTCTGCAGGCGGTGCTGAAGACCATGGGCTCGGCAGCCCAGCGCGTCCTCACGGAAGTCCTCAAAGACACCGCCCGGCGCCTCGCTCGATGACCAGCGATGGGTGGCGCGGATAGGGCAGTATCAGCGCGTGACGCACTCAGCGGGAGTTCCCGACACACTCTTCGACGATCCGGTCGCGGAGGCGCGCTGGCGAGCCCGGTTCACCGCACCCCGGGTCAGCCTGCCGGACTGGGCCCGAGACGCCCCGGACCGCTGCCTGTACACCTCCAACGCCTCGGGTACGTGGGAGGTCTACGCTTGGGACCGCTCCACCGGCTCGCACCGGCAGGTCACCGAGCGGCCGCACGGCACCCACAGCGCCACTGTGAGTCCCGACGGTGAGCAGGTGTGGTGGTTCGCCGACACCGACGGCGACGAATTCGGCAGCTGGGTGACCGAGCCGTTCGCCGGGCGGCCCGTGGACGAGCAGCCCCAGCCTGCCGTGCCGGGCACCACGCCCGGCTACCCGGCCGGGCTTGACCTCGGCCTACGCACCGCGGCGGTCGGAACCGCCACCGACGACGGCACCACGGTGTGGATCTCCCGGGACGGCACCGCACAGGTGGTCTACCGCAACGAGCACGACGCCGGGGTGGGCGCGCTGTCCCGGGACGAGCAGCTACTCGCGATCGTGCACTCCGAACACGGCGACTCCCGGCACCCCGCGGTCCGGGTGCTCGACACCGGCACCGGTGACGCGATTGCGCAGATGTGGGACGGGCCCGGCAAAGGCTTGGAGGTGCTGGGCTTCGCCCCGCTGGCGGGCGACCCCCGACTGTTGCTCAGCCACGAGCGACACGGCCGCCAAGAGCTGCTGATCTGGGACGTCAAGGCCAACACTGAGACCGAGATTGCCCTGGACCTGCCCGGTGAGCTGACTGCCGACTGGTATCCCGACGGCGCCGCGCTGCTCGTCATCCATGAGCACGCCGCACGCTCCACCCTGCACCACTACCAACTGACCACTGGTGAGTTGACCGCATTGGACATCCCCACCGGCACCGTCAGCAATGCGGCGGTCCGGCCGGACGGCACCGTCGAGTACGCCTGGTCCTGCGCCGCGGCGCCGCCCAGCATCCAGGCACTGGACGAAGACGGCACCCACCGCGCGCTGCTGGCGGCCCGGGGCGAGCCGGCGCCTGGCTCACAAGCCCTCGCCGACCAGTTCGTGGAGACCCCGGCCGGTGCGGTGCACGCCCTGGTAGCCAGGCCGCCCGACGCCCCGGCGGGGCCGCTGCCCACCGTGTTCGTGCTGCACGGTGGCCCACATGCAGCCGACGAGGACCGCTTCTCCGCAACCCGAGCGCTGTGGCTCGACGCCGGCTTCGCCATCGTGCACGTCAACTACCGTGGCTCCA
>JAICSB010000119.1 GCA_025937115.1 Pseudonocardiaceae bacterium
CGATCACTACCGGATGCACGTTACCGAGAAGCTCGCCCGCGTCGAACGGTATGACCAGAAGGCCGTTCATTACGACGTCGAGCTGTTCCACGAACGCAATCCCCGGCAGTCCAAGAGCTGCCAGCGGGTCGAGATCACTGGTCGGTGCCGCGGGCAGGTAGTCCGCGCAGAGGCGTGTGGAGCCGACTTCTACGCCGCCCTGGATGCCGCG
This sequence comes from Pseudonocardiaceae bacterium, assembly GCA_025937115.1. Next base: position 212 of record JAICSB010000119.1, read on the forward strand.
GTGAGCAAGCTGGACAACCGGCTGCGCCGAGTCGCAGACCGCCGCAAGGTGCACTACGGACGCCGCCACCCCACCTCCGTCGCCGAGGCCACCGCGCCGTTGGCGGCCACCCTCACCTCCGATATCGATGCTGCCGTCGAGACGAACGGCCACCGGACGGGGCTGCTTGACCCACCCGAACCGGAACTTGACTACGAGTTGCCCACCCAGCGGGCCGAATCACCGATTCTCCAGTCACCGGATGGCCGGGATGCGCAAGGACCGGGGCGCATCGTCCGGCGCAAGCGGCACTCCGCCACACCCATGACCGTCGACGATGCGCTTTACGAGATGGAACTCGTGGGCCACGATTTCTACCTGTTCGCCGACGCCACGTCAGGACTGCCCAGCGTGGTGTACCGCCGGCACGGCTTCGACTATGGCGTGATCCAGCTCGTCTGACGCGGCCCTACCTTTAAACATGATCGCCGTCTGGGGGCGTGACACGACATCTCGTGTCGCTCAGGGCACCCAGACGGCGATCATGGCATTTGAGTGCGTAGCTGACCTGCGCTGATACCGTCGTGGCCGGGCTGGGCATACGATGGCCCGCAGACCGGCGGCGCTGGCGTGCCATGCGGTACGCCACGCACCGCCCGCCGCCGACCCGCCCTCCAACGGGTGCCCCGATACGAGTGAGGTCTCCACGGTGGTCCTGTCCCGACTGCTCCGCGCCGGCGAGCACAAGACTGTGCGCCGGTTACGCGCCATCGCAGACCACATCAACGGTCTGGAAGGCGACGTCGCCAGCCGGTCTGACGCTGACCTGCGCGCCAAGACCGATGAGTTCCGCCGCCGCCACGGCAACGGCGAGTCTCTGGATGATCTGCTGCCCGAAGTCTTCGCGGTGGTCCGGGAGGCCGCGAAGCGCACGTTGGGCCAGCGCCACTTCGACGTTCAGTTGATGGGCGGCGCCGCGATGCACCTGGGCAACATCGCCGAAATGCGCACCGGTGAGGGCAAGACGCTGACCTGCGTGCTGCCGGCGTACCTCAACGCGATCGCCGGCAAGGGTGTGCACGTCGTCACAACCAACGACTACCTGGCCAAGCGTGACTCCGAGTGGATGGGTCGGATTCACCGCTTCCTCGGGCTGGAGGTCGGGGTGATCCTGTCCCAGCTGAGCCCCGACGAGCGGCGGGCGGCATACAACGCCGATATCACCTACGGCACGAACAACGAGTTCGGCTTCGACTACCTGCGCGACAACATGGCCTGGAGCCTCGCGGACTGCGTGCAGCGCGGGCACAGCTACGCCATCGTCGACGAAGTCGACTCCATTCTCATCGACGAGGCGCGCACCCCGCTGATCATCTCCGGACCCGCGGACCAGTCCTCCCGCTGGTATGGCGAGTTCGCCCGGCTCGCCCCGATGCTCAAGCGCGACGTGCACTACGAGGTCGACGAACGCAAGCGCACCGTAGGGGTCTCCGAGGAGGGCGTCGCGCTCGTCGAGGACCAGCTCGGCATCGAGAACCTCTACGAGGCGGCCAACACGCCGCTGGTCGGGTACCTCAACAACGCGCTGAAGGTCAAGGAACTGTTCACCAAGGACAAGGACTACATCGTCCGCGACGGTGAGGTCCTGATCGTCGACGAGTTCACCGGCCGCGTGTTGCACGGCCGGCGCTACAACGAGGGCATGCACCAGGCCATCGAGGCCAAGGAGCAGGTCGAGATCAAGGCCGAGAACCAGACCTTGGCGACGATCACGTTGCAGAACTACTTCCGGCTCTACGACAAGCTCGCCGGGATGACCGGTACCGCGCAGACCGAAGCCGCCGAGCTGCTCCAGATCTACAAGCTGGGTGTGGTGTCGATCCCTACCAACATGCCGATGGTCCGCACCGACCACGGTGACCTGGTCTACAAGACCGAGGAAGCCAAGTTCAACGCGGTCGTGGAAGACATCGCGCAGCGCCACGCCAAGGGTCAACCGGTTCTGGTCGGGACGGCGAGCGTGGAGCGCTCCGAATACCTGTCCAAGGCCCTGGTGGCCGCAGGGATCCCGCACTCGGTGCTCAATGCCAAACAGCACGAGAGAGAGGCGATGATCGTCGCCGAGGCCGGCCGCAAAGGCGCGGTCACGGTGTCCACTAACATGGCCGGCCGCGGTACCGACATCATGCTGGGCGGCAACCCCACGTTCCTCGCCGATGTCGCGCTGCGGACCCACGGGCTGGACCCGGTGGAGACGCCGCAGGACTACGAGGCTGCCTGGGAAACCGCGGTCAACGATGCTCGAACCGAGGTCGAGGCCGAGGCCCGGGAGGTCGTCGCCGCTGGCGGGCTGTACGTGCTGGGTACCGAGCGGCACGAGTCGCGACGCATCGACAACCAGTTGCGTGGCCGCTCCGGGCGCCAAGGCGACCCCGGGGAGTCCCGGTTCTACCTGTCCCTGCGCGATGAGCTCATGGTGCGGTTCAACGGACCACTGGTCGAGTCGATCATGACCCGGCTGCGGCTCGAGGACGACGTCCCGATCGAGGCCAAGATGGTCAGCCGGGCGATCCAGTCCGCCCAGACCCAGGTCGAGCAGCAGAACTTCGAGATCCGCAAGAACGTGCTGAAGTATGACGAGGTCATGGACCTGCAACGCAAGGTGATCTACGCCGAGCGGCGCCGGGTTCTCGAGGGTGAGGACTTGCGTGACCAGATCGAGCACATGATGACCGATGTGATCACTGCCTATGTCAACGGAGCCACCGAGAATGGCTATGCCGAGGACTGGGACCTCAACCAGCTGTGGACGGCGCTGAAGACGCTGTATCCCATCGGCATCAAGTACGAGTCCATCGCCGACGACATCGGTGACCTGACCCGGGAGACGCTGCTGGCCGCCGTGCTCGACGACGCGCGGGCTGCGTACTCCCGGCGTGAGGCAGAGCTCGCGGAGATGGCCGGTCCGGACGCGATGCGGGAACTGGAGCGCCGTGTGGTGCTCTCGGTGCTGGACCGCAAGTGGCGCGAGCACCTCTACGAGATGGACTACCTCAAAGAGGGCATCGGGCTGCGCGCGATGGCCCAGCGCGACCCGCTCGTGGAGTACAAGCGGGAGGGCTTCGTGATGTTCAGTGCCCTGCTCGAGGCGCTGAAAGAGGAATCCGTCGGGTTCCTGTTCAACGTTGCGGTCCAGGTCGCCGAGCCGGAGATAGTCGAGGACCCGTCGCAGGCCCCACTGGCTTCGGCCCCGGCGCCGGCTCCGCTGGTGCCCGCGCCGGCCGGTTCGGCCCTCTCGCAGCTTGACGGCCAAGCTGACGACAGTGGTCTTTCCGCGGGACCGGGCGGCTCACCCGCGCTGAGCAACGGTGGTATGGCGCAGCGGCAGTCCCCGGCGCTCACCTACACCGGGCCCACCGAGGATGGCGGCACCGAGGTGCGGGACCGTGGTCGCCACGCCGGCAACGACGCCGGCGGACCCGCCCGCAACGCGCCCTGCCCGTGCGGTTCCGGCAAGAAATACAAGCGCTGCCACGGCGCCCCCACCACAGCCCCGTACTGAGCCGGGCCGGCACTGAGCGCGCTGCGCGCGCAGTGCGCTGCGCCCTCCGAACTCCACCGCAGAGCTGTCGAGCGGCGGCCGAATAGCTCTGATGTGGAGTTCGGGAACGGGAGGGCTCACTTTCGGCGTGCTTTCAGGTCTCCAGTGGTGAGGCGCATCTGCAGCGCCGTGCACTGCCAACGACTGCCGTGTTTGTCGAAGCGGGCGGCTAGCGCCCGAACGCCGGTGGTCAGCGTCACCAGCGCGACCGCCTCCAGTGCGCCGCCCGCCTGGTGCTGGGCGAGCACTCTGCGCATTCGTGGTTTCAGATGGCCGGCGGTCACCTGCAGCGATACCAAGTAGGTCAGCAGATCAGGATCCAGCACCGCGGACAGCTGTCGCGCCGGACGCCGGCCGCCGAGGATCTCCACCGCGGCCCGCAGTACCCGTTCAGCCAGGACGGCCGCGGCGGGATCGGCTGCTGGCAGCGCGGTGGCTGGCGGCAGCGTGACCGTGGCCGGTATCGCGGCCGGCAGGATGTCTACCAGCCGGCGCAGCACAGGCCGCTGCGGTAGCTGGGGATATGGCTCGGCGATGCTTGCGGTCAACGAACGCTCCTCGTCTGGAACGACTACGCGAGTTGCGCGCAGTCGGTCGACGGCGGAGCCGGAGACGCCGTGTTCGGACGGTCCGCGGCGACAGTGCCGCAGACCGTGGCCACCGGGTCGGAGGAGGGGCAACGATCCGGTGGGAGGGAAGTATGCGCGAGGTAGCGGGGGGCTGTCGTCGAATGTCGCCGAACCGGGTGGGATCTGTGCGTGATCGGCTTACTTCGGTATTTGGCGTCGGCGGGCCCAGTCGAAGCACACCACCGCGGCGGCGCTGGCCACGTTGAGCGACTCGACGTTGCCGGCCATCGGGATGCCGACCCAGCCGGTGAGCTGCGCGGCGACCGCTGGGGAGATGCCCGTGGTCTCGTTTCCCAGCACGTAGGCCACCTGCGGTGGGGGTGGGTCGCCGAACAGCGACTCGGCGTCCGGTGCCGAACCGGCCAGTCCGAGTACTCCGAACCCGGCGGCGCGCAGCGTGGTGCAGGCCAGCTCGGCGGTGGCGCTACGCAGCACCGGGGCGTGAAAGGCGACCCCGGCCGAAGCCTTGATCACCAGCGGGTCGATCGCGGGCACGCCCCGGCGGGGCAGCACCACGCCGTCGATGCCTGCGGCCGTCGCGGTGCGCAGGATCATTCCCACGTTGGCCGGATTGGTGATCGCGTCGAGCACGAGGACTGCCGCCGGGCTGCGCAACGTCTGCAGCGCGCGATCCAGCGGCCGCATCCGGGGCGCCACCACGTCGGCCAGGATGCCCTGGTCGTGCCGGCCATTGCCGGCGAGCACCTTCACCCGGTGCGCTGACGCCCGCTGCACCGGCACCCGCCGGCGCGCCGCGGCGTCGAGGATCTCCTGCATGGTGTCGCCGCGGGCGTGCTCGGCCACGATCACCTTGTCGATGGACAGCGCCGGGTCGATCAGCGCCTCCAACACCGGTTTGCGGCCGTAGACGGTGATGAAGGTGTCCCGTGGGCTGGCGGCATGCTGGCCGTTCGGGGCACGGAAATGCTTGTCGGGCGAGGGCACAAGGTGAAGGGTAAGCCGACGTCGACGGTGAGCGGTGATCTAGTCTGGATGTCCGCAGAGAGGGGCGCTGTTTCGCCGATGAGGGTCTATATCCCCGCTACGCTCTCGATGCTGCGGACGCTGGTCGACTCCGGGGAGCTGATCCCGGTCGCCGGCACGGCGTTCGCGCTCACGCCGATGCTTCGCGAGTCCTACGCCGCCGGAGACACCGAAGAGCTGGAATACGTGGCGATGAACGAGGCGGCCCGAGCCTCGCTGCGACTGTTGGCCCCCGAGCTCGAGGATGACCCGGCCGCGCTGGCGCGCCGCGTCGTGGTGGCCGCCGACGTCGAGCGGGTGCGGTTGCGTCCCGATCTCGACGATGCCGCCGTCACGATCACCGGTTCGGTCGCGGCTTGTGCGGTAGCTGCCGTGCACGTCGACGTAGCCGAGGCGGAGGATGCGGTGCGTGCCGCGGTGGCGGTGGTCGACGCTGCCGATCTCGGTGATCCGGACGCCGAGTTCGCGCTCGGCGACGCGGAGGACCACGACATGGCCTGGTACGCCGCCCAGGAGATCGCCTTCCTGCTCGAGCTGCTGTGAGTCTCAGACATGGAGACCTCGATGGACGCGATCACGTCGCCTCCGACTCCGCGCAATGAACCGGTCCGTAGCTACCCGCCGGGAAGTCCGGCACGCGATTCACTGACCCGCACGCTTGCCGAGCTGGCCGACCAGCGCGCTGAGCTGACCATGACTATCGGCGGTGTCCAGCGGATGGCGGGCGGGGGGCGCTTCGATGTGGTGATCCCGCACCGGCACGCCCACGTGCTGGGCACCAGCGCGCACGCCAGTGCCGTCGACGTCGCCGATGCCGTTCGCGCCGCGACGCAGGCCGTCCCGGCCTGGCGCGAGCTGTCCTTCGACGACCGTGCCGCGATACTGCTGCGCGCCGCGGACCTCGCTGCCGGCCCGTGGCGTGACCGGCTCAACGCCGCCACCATGCTCGGCCAGTCGAAGTCGGTGCAGCAGGCTGAGATCGACGCGGCCTGCGAGCTGATCGACTTCTGGCGGTTCAACGTGCACTACGGCCGCCAGATCCTGGCCCAGCAGCCGAACTCAGCACCCGGCGAGTGGAATCGTCTCGACTACCGCCCGTTGGATGGGTTCGTCACCGCGATCACCCCATTCAACTTCACCGCGATCGCCGGCAACCTGCCGACCGCGCCCGCGCTGATGGGCAACACGGTGCTGTGGAAACCCACTCCCACCCAGCAGCTCGCGGCGCACGTCACGATGCGGCTGCTGGAGGCTGCCGGGCTGCCGCCCGGGGTGATCAACCTGGTCACCGGTGACGGCGCCGCGGTCAGCGAGGTCGCACTGGCCGATCCGAACTTCGCCGGGCTGCACTTCACCGGCTCCACTAAGACCTTCAAGGCACTCTGGCGCACTATCGCTGATCACCTGGACAGCTACCGCAGCTACCCGCGGATCGTGGGAGAGACCGGCGGCAAGGACTTCGTGGTCGCGCATTCCTCGGCCGATCTCGCCGCGGTGACGACGGCATTGGTGCGCGGCGCGTTCGAGTACCAAGGTCAGAAGTGCTCCGCAGTCTCTCGGGCGTACCTCGCCCGGTCGCTGTGGGACGGCGGCCTGCGCGAACAGCTCGCCGACACCACCCGAACCATCACTTATGGCGATGTCGCCGACCTGTCGAACTTCGGCGGTGCGGTGATCGACGCCCGGGCCTTCGCCAAGCACCGCGCCCTGCTGGCCCGGGTCGCCACCGACCCGTCGATCGAGGTCCTCGCCGGGGGTGGCTGCGACGACTCGCAAGGGTGGTTCGTGCAGCCCACGGTGCTGCTCAGCGCCGACCCCACGAACGAGATATTCGCGACGGAGTACTTCGGGCCGATCCTCGCCGTGCACGTTTACCCCGACGCCGACTACGCCGCGATCCTCGACGTCATCGACTCCTCCAGCCCCTATGCCCTCACCGGGGCGGTGTTCGCCACTGACCGGGAGGCAGTGCTGCGGGCTCAGACGGCGTTGCGCTTCGCCGCAGGCAACTTCTACGTCAATGACAAACCCACCGGGTCGGTCGTGGGTCGCCAACCCTTCGGCGGCTCACGCGCGTCGGGCACCAACGACAAGGCCGGCTCAGTGATCAACCTGTTGCGCTGGACCAGCCCCCGGGCGATCAAGGAGAGGTTCGACCCGCCCACCGACCTCGTGAGTGCGTAACAGTGTTCTAACACTGTTCCGCACTCACGAGCCTGCGAGCGCGGCGAGCAGCACGCGCACGGACATCGCCCGGCGGTGCGCGGCGCCGTCGAGCTCGTCCAGGGCGCACTCCGGGTCGGCGGGGGGGCCGAGGTGGGTGCAGCCTCGGGGACAGTTCTCGATCGCCGTGGCCAGGTCGGCGAAGGCGCGGACGACATCGTCGGGCGTCACGTGCGCCAGGCCGAAGGAACGGATCCCCGGGGTGTCCACCACCCACCCACCGCCGGGTAGCGGCAGCGCCACGGCGGAGCTGGAGGTGTGCCGTCCCTTACCCACTCCACTGACCACCCCGGTGGCCCGCAATGCGTCCGGCACCAGCCGGTTCACCAGCGTCGACTTGCCCACTCCGGAGTGTCCGACGAGGACCGAGACCCGACCGGCCAGCCGTGCCCGCACCGCGTCCACCCCGGTCTCCGGGGCGGTGACCAGAGCCGGGATGTCCAGCGCGGCGTAGCGCTCCAGGACCGCGTCCGGCGCGGCGAGGTCACGCTTGGTCAGGCACAACACCGGTGTTAACCCGCCGGCGAAACCCGCTACCAAGCAGCGGTCGATCAGCCCGGTCCGCGGCGGCGGGTCGGCCAGCGAGGCCACGATGAATAGCTGCTCGGCGTTGGCCACCACGATGCGCTCGTAGGCGTCGCCGTCGTCGGCGGTGCGGCGCAGTACGCTGGACCGCTGCTCGACCCGGACGATCCTGGCCAGCCCGTCCGGTGCGCCGCTGACTTCGCCGACCAGCCCGACCTGGTCACCCACCACGATCGGGGTGCGCCCAAGCTCGCGGGCCCGCATCGCTGTCACCCGGGCGGTCGGATCGTCATCGGGCGCGCAGGTCCACCGGCCGCGGTCCACCGCCACGACCATCGCGCTGATGGCGTCGGCATGTTCGGGGCGGCGCTTGGTTCGGGGCCGGGAACCGCGCCGCCCCGGCCGGATCCGGACGTCGGCCTCGTCGATGTCCTTACTGCGGCTGTGACCGCCACCGGGCCGGCTCAGCCCGCATCACCGGCCAGCATCTCCGACCAGCGAGCCGGAAACTCCGGCAGCGTCTTGGTCGTCGCGGCAATGTCGTCGACA
>JAICSB010000199.1 GCA_025937115.1 Pseudonocardiaceae bacterium
CGCTCATGATCAGCAGCGTGTCGAAGTGCCCTAGCAACGTCAGGTAGGGCTCCAGCGGGGTGCGAGGTTTGATCGCCAACCCGGCCAGCGCCCCGGCCGCGCGCAGCTCACCGGCCAGCGCGAGCGGGTCTCGAACCGCCTCAATATGCACCGTGACGTTGCAGGCGCCGACCTCGGCGTACCCGGGGGCCCACCGGTCCGGATCCGCAATCATGAGGTGGCAGTCCAGGGGGATGTCGGTAGCAGACCTCAAGGCCGAGACAACGGGCAGCCCGAGGGTTAGGGTGGGCGCGAAGTGACCGTCGATGACATCGATGTGCAACCAGTCCGCGCCCTCACCGTCCGGGTCCCGGACCGCATCCGCCTCCTCGGCCAGGCGCGCTAAGTCGGCCGAGAGAATGCTTGGTGCGATCATCGGCCAATGGTCCACGGACTGGAGAGTACGGCCACGGCAGCGCCGTGCGGCCACGACCAGCTGCTCGCTGTCCGCGGCCATAGATCACAGACGTGTTCAACACGCCGCCAGCGCCGGCCCGGTTCGCGAGCCGCCGGGCTGGCCATGGCGTTCAAGCTCATCGAGGCTGCACAGACCCGCTGGCGCACGGTCAACGCACCCCACCTCGTCGCTCTCGTCCGAGCCGGAGCCCGCTTCGACGCCGGCAAACTCATCGAGCGACCCGACGCTCACCCCATCGACACCCCCACAGAGGCAGCCGCCTAAAGATCTTGATCCACAGGTATTGACAATTGCTCAGATCGCCGCATTACCGCGGGATCCGAGCACGCGGTCGACTCATCAAGCCCCAGGGCGCCGGCGGACTCCTGCCACTGACCGAGGGGCCGCCGTCTACCCGAGTCGGCATACATCAGCCGGGTGGCACTGGCCGACTTCCACGCGCCGAACAGCGACTTCAGACCAATATGCGTGATGGGACCGAGAGCCCAGGATGTTGTCAGTCGTTCCCCTCGCGACGTGCGGTACGCCTTGTTTCCGGATGGCACAGTGACTGGGCGGTCCGTCATGATGTTGCTCCTCGTGCGACCTTGCGGGACGACGCCGGTCAGCGCGCCACGCCGGTGAGCGCGAAGAACTCCCGCCGGGATTGAGCGTCCTCACGCAGTAGCCCCGTGCCCGTTCGGAAAGGCCGTCGGGTCAAGCTCCCGCGGGGTAAGCAGCTCGGCGATGGAGGGCTTGGAGCGGCGAGGTGGCTCCAAGCCCCTCCACGGGCCTACGTTTCGCAGCGGGGGTAACGAACCGCAGACCCGGTCACGGCGTGATCACGCCGTTTTAGGATGTGCGCCCAATGGGCGCGTAGCGGGTGGCCAGCCGGGCCAGCGCTACCGCGGCGACGAGCAGCCCGACATCACGCAGCGCGATGTCGAAGAAGCCAGGGAAGCTCAGCAGGTCGATGATGATCCCGGCCAGCCATGCGGCCACCAGCCAGGCACCGAACCGTGGCGCTAGCGCGACCGCGATCCCGGCCACGATCTCGATCACGCCTACGGCGTACATCGCCTGCTGCGCGGTGCCGGGCACGATGCCATCGATCCACGGGGCCAAATAGCCCGGCCAGCGCACGAGCAGGTTGGCGAACTTGTCGAGCCCGAACAGGATCGGAGCCACGGTGAACACCGTGCGCAGCAGCAGGAAGGCCTGATACGCCGGGTCGGATCGGGCGGCCCGTCGGGCGATGCTCGATGTCGACAGATCAGCTGTGGTCATGAGAACCTCCTTCTAAAAAAGATAAACGCTCTTATTAGAAAGCTAGCTGCCCCGACGTCTTTCGTCAAGAGTTACTGTTTTTAGAACGGCTGCCTGCCGGGAGTCGCCGTGCGAGCCCAATTGCTGATGCGTGGTCAGCCGAGCATGCCCACCCACCAGTCGGCGATGACGGCCAGCACCACGACCGACGACCACGGCGAGCACGACACCGGCCGCTGGCCAGGAGTGGTGGCCCCGTAGGAATACCTTGGGCAGCCCACTCCAGCCGACGCACCATGGGATCCAGGCGCCCAGACGCGTTCCAGCGGTGCGCAAGCTTGATCAGATCAGCGTTTCTAGTACACGTAGCCGATGCGGTGCCGAGTATGAGTACACGGGCCAGTGGAGGAATCGCGGAACAGCCGCAGCCCGCGTTCGGCCAACAATTCGTGGGCTAGGGCGTCGGGCTCTGGTTGAGAGATCGGCACGCCCGAGCTGATCCAGTCCACGATCGTCTCGGGCACCGTGCCACCGTCGAGCTGGTGAAGCTCCAGCGTCCACGACGTTCCTACCGAGCGGCACCACACCACGGCCAGCACTGGCGCTGTCGCGGCCACGTCGTCTGACGTTGGTGGCCCGACCGCATACTTCCCATTGGTTATCGTCGCAGTCTCGTTGGTTCTCATCGTGGCTCCTTTCCAAGGCGTCCGTATGGTCAGGCGAACTCGGCGGCTGGTTTACCGCGGGCGTCCGCCGGTGATGCTTGGGGTGTAGATGTGGGTGGAATTGCCCTGTTGGGTTGCCCGCGTGCCATGTGCCTGGATCTTCAGCAGCTCGGCGATATGGTCGATGGCTCCGCATGTCTCGTGCAAGGCTTGGTGCGCTACGTTGGAAAGGCGCGGGCGAAATTGAACTTTGCTCATCGTGGCAAACTTCGCGTGCCACAGTCTGATGTGGTACTCCGCAATCGCTAGTGCGAGTTGCGCCTCATGCAGCTCAGTGAGGAGCCTGTCAGACTGATCGGCCGGCAGTGGGAATTGAGTAACCGGGGTGGCCGGGTCGGGGTAGTGCATGCAAACACCTTCCGAATGTGCGATGAGCGGTGGCGGGGTCCCCAGCGATGGCTCCTCACGGCGCGCGCATCACCGAGCCGGTGGTCGGTGCTTTGAGGGCTACGTCCGGTGGTGAGGTCGGAGTAGGGCTTACCGGTCAGCTCGTGCGCCGTTGGGCGTGGCCGGGTCGAGGATGTTCGGGAGGTGCAGGTCGGGCGGTATCGACGAGCCAGCGGATGACGCTGGGGTAGCGGGGTCGGCGGGGCGGCCGGTTTCGGGGGGTGTTGCTCGTTCGAGGAAGCGGAGTAGTTCGACGGGAAAGGGCAGCACGAGGGTGGAGTTCTTCTCGGCGGCGACTTCGACGACGGTTTGGAGCAGGCGTAGTTGCAGCGCGGCGGGGTGCACGGTCATCGCTTCGGCGGCTTGGGCCAGTTTCTCTGAGGCTTGTAGCTCGCCGTCGGCGGTGATGACGCGGGCGCGTCGTTCCCGTTCGGCTTCGGCTTGGCGGGACATGGACCGCTTCATCGATTCGGGCAGTGCCACGTCTTTGATCTCGACGCGGTCGATGTGCACGCCCCAGCCCAGGGCTGGGCTGTCGATCATCAGTTCCAGGCCTTGGTTGAGGCGTTCCCGGTTGGACAGCAGGTCGTCGAGGTCGCTTTTGCCGATGATCGAGCGCAGTGAGGCCATCGCGACCTGGCGGATGGCGGAGTCGTAGTCCTGGACGTCGACGACTACCTTCACTGGGTCGATGACCCGGTAGTAGACGACGGCATCGACGCGGACTGTCACGTTGTCGCGGGTGATGCCGTCCTGGGCGGGCACCGGCATGGTGATGATCTGCATGTTGACCTTTTGCAGACGGTCGGCGATCGGGGCGATCAGGGCGAGCCCGGGACCGCGGGTCACGGCGCGGACCCGCCCGAACCGGAACACGACGCCCCGCTCGAACTGTTTGATGATCCGAACACTGGTCCCGAGCCACATCGCGCCCAGCACCACGACCACTACCAGCACATAGATGATCATTTCGTTTCTCCGGTGTCTACCCTCGGTGCCGCCGATCTGATTGTCTCGGCACCCCGAAGGTCTTGTAGATCGATAACCAGTTCTGCTGGGTCCCTGCTCGTGGCGGGTTGAGTCGACCGGTCACGGGGGGCGGGTACCCGGGACCCGGCACCGTGCGCGGGCCGTCACGACCGTTGAGGGCTGGTGCCGTCGTGGCGACGCCGCGCTTCCCAACTCACCCCGGCCAGCGCGGCCAGCGCCAGGGCGCTGATCGGTGATCCCGCCAGCAGCAGGATCACCCCGTACGTCGAGCTGAGTACGAGCAGGATTGTGTAGATCCTCCGGGTCCAGTCCGGTGAGCCGCGGTGGGGGCGCTTCGCCGTGGTGTCCAGGGACTGCGTCTCGGTATCGAAGGACTGCGCAAAGCCCGGGTCCTCGACCAGCAACTGGTGCTGGATCTCGTGTAACGCCTCGCGTTCGTGGTCACTGAGCACGACACACCTCCTGGGGGTGCCTGTCCGGTCGGCGCGATCTCGTCACTGCACCCATCCGAACCGGATTCTATCGTAGCACGATATAAAGTTGTCGGTAGTCGGTATGCGCTCTCCTCGCCGAACGGATCAAGCGGTCCGCAGACAGCCCCGGTAGAGTTCAGTCATGAGGTTGCGCGGGTGACTCCTGCTCGACCGTGCCGGTCAGCGCCGGGTCCCCCGGGTCGGGTGGCGGCGACCAGGGTCAGCACGCAGGCGTGGTAGCCCGCAATGTCGGATTGGGGGTCCTGGGCTGTCGCTGCGGCGCGGAGCAGCTCGGGTAACGCGAGCAGTGCCCAGCTCGTCTGGTCAGGGGTGATGATGACCAGCTCGGGATGATCGCTGGCTGCGTCGGCGAGTTCCTGGGTGCAGTCCAACAGGTCGATGACGGCCTCGGCGTTGCGGCTGATCCAGCGCAGCGGGAACGCGGCCGCATCGCGGCGATCCCAGCTGGTGACACAGCCGAATCCGGCGGCTAGCAGCAGCGCGCGGAGCACCGGCATGGTTGCCGCGCCGGCGATCACGACCCTGCTGCGGCTTGGTGAGCGCCCGCGGCGGCGCAGGGTCGTCAGCAGCGCCGCGGTCGCCGCGGTCGCGGTCATCGCTGGATCGGTGACCACGCGGCGCTGACTTCCCCCGGTCTGTTCCGACCCGGTGGCCGCCACATGGTGGGCGGGGTCGGTGTGGATCAGGAAAACGGCCCCAATGTCGCGGGGAAGGTCGCGCAGCCGGGCGTTGAGGTCCTCGGCGTTGCGGGTGATCACGTACACCGGCCGGGCGGCCAGGCCGGTGCACTGGTGGATCAGCGCCGCCCAGTGACGCAGAGCGGGCTCGACCGACCCAGCTCCGCCTGCCAGACCTCGATGCGTGAGGGCACTGCCGTCGCTGACCACCGCGATCGTGCAGGGCATGCGGTCATGCCCCGCCACCGGGATTGGCTCCGGGGCGGCATCGGCCTCATCCGGTGGCACGTGGAGCACACGGGGACACATGGAACTCTCCCTTCGGGACTAACTCCCGGGCGGGCGCTGGGATCGCGGCAAGGTCAACAGCTCGCGTTAGCTGCGCGCGTGTCCCCTTCTGCTGCCGGTCTGTCGGAACAATCCCCACAGTAGAGCGCGAGAAACAGAATGGGCGTATCTCTGAAGCTATGCTTCATGACGTGCCGGACCCGCCCACACCTACGCCACGACTGCTTCACGACGTTGCAAGCACCGGGATCGCCGAACTCGATCACACGCTCGGCGGGTTGTTCTGGGGCGACAACGTCGTCTTCGAGGTCGCCGATCCGCCGGCGGCCGAGCCGTTCTGCCGGGCCGCCGCCGCGGTCGAGGAACACTACGACATCGTGGGCAGCGTCTTTCGCTACCGCGACGTCGACGGCCTGCCCGCCCTGACCCCCGCGCCGGTCGCCGCCCGCATCGGCGTGGCGCTGCGCGCCGCGCGGACCCAGCGGCAGCTAAGCCAATCAGACCTCGCCCGGCTAGCCGGGGTGTCGCCGAGCGCGATCTCACAGGCCGAACGCGGCAAGCGCGGACTCTCGCTGGAGACGCTGCTCGAGCTGACGGGCAACCTGAACATGAGCATCGATGAGCTGCTGCGCGGCGAGGTCGTCGCCGGGTACCGCCTCGGCCGCCGCGACCACCCACGTACCCGCCGCATCGACAACGGGCACCAGCCGCTGCCGCTGCTCGACGACCCCGGCGCTGGGCTGCGCGCCTACCTCGTCCACCTCCCGCCACGGCAGACCGGGTCTCCACATCTCACGCACAAGGGAACGGAACTGGTTGCCGTCGCCAACGGCCTCGTGCAGATCGTCCTCGCCAACGGCCGCCTGGTCCTGCGACGCGGCGAGGTGCTGCTGATCGACGCGACCACGATCGAAGGCTGGCGCAACCTCGGGCCGTCTGAAGCAACGCTGTTC
>JAICSB010000152.1 GCA_025937115.1 Pseudonocardiaceae bacterium
CCCGACGACCTCGACACCGTCCTACTCGTCGGCGGCTCCTCCCGAATCCCCCTGGTCGCCCAACTCGTCTCCGCCGAACTCGGCCGCCCCGTCGCCATCGACACCGACCCCAAAGCCGCCATCGCCCTCGGCGCCGCCCTATCCGCGCTACCCACCCCCACTACCGCTCCCGATGCGCCAGTCGAGGGGGATCTCGGGTACCGGACGGTCGACGGCGGCGCTGTCACCGAGACCTCCGCACTCGCTGCTGGATCCGAACTTCCGGCGCCCACCCCGGCGGAGGTTCCCCAGCGACCATCACTGACGGCCCTGCCGTTGGATGTCGAACCCGCTGAGCTCCAGTGGCACAGAACCAGGTCCCGCCGGCTGAAACACGTCGTCCTCGCCGGAGTCCTCGCGATGTTCACCGTTGCGGGCGTGGCGTCAATTCCGTTCCTGACCTCCCGCACCGGTCCTATCCCCCCGGCGAACGCCGGAACCTCGACGTCCAGCACCCCCGCGGCGCCCGGTATCCCAGCGCCCGGTGTCCAAGCGCCCGATGCCCCGGCTCCCGGTGCCGCCAGCCCAGCACCGGATGCCGTGATAGGCAGCGACAACAGCTCGAACAGCGGGGGACCGATCCGTACGGCACCGCGTGCCGCACCGAACAAACCGGCCGGAGGGCCCGCGCCGGTTGCCACCAGCGCGGCGCCGCCGAGCTGGGTCACCACGTACACCTGGACCAGCACCTGGTCCAGCCCCCCTCCGACGACGACGCCCCCACCACCTCCCACAACACCGAAAGAATCCTCGCCGCCCCCGACCACGACGGCTGTCGCGACCACCACGGCCGTTCCGAGCACCACACCCCACCTGAGCCATGGGCGGCCTGGATGAACCAGGCAACGGCTCGCCACCATCCGAGGCACGACGATGTAGACGTCTCGTTGGCGGGGTTGGTGCCGGCGCAGACGTTGTACAACGCGGTCTGCGCCGACCCGTCGGCTCCGCTCGCGGTATGCATCAGCGCTCCCGGAGGATATGGAAAGAGTGCGCTGCTGGCAGCGCTGCGTCAGGCTTACCTGGCGGTCGGGGTCAGCGTCGTCGGGACGGGCGCGGTGCCCGTCGAGCTCACGCCGTCCTCCGACGTGGCCGTGCTGGTCGATGACGCCCATCAGCTGGACGGCCAGGGCCTCGATCGATTGCGCCGGCTGGCGCTGACCGGCGACGTCCGGCTCATCGTCGCCTACCGACCCTGGCCGAGGAAGCCGGAACTCGGCGAACTCGAAGACGCTGTGGGTGGTCACCATCCGCCGGTGTTGTTAGACCGGCTGGATCGCCGCGGAATCCAGTTCCGGTGCGCAGCGCGGCTCGGCGGAGCATTGCCCGCGCCGGTGATCGACCTGCTCTGCGAGCAGACCGGTGGTGTTCCGATGCTGATCGACTGGGCAGTCGACTCGCTACCGCCCGGCGGCAGGCTCGACGGCGACCGTCCAGATCTGCCGCCAGGAGTCGCCGATCGCGTCCGCCACGTGCTGGACCGGCTGGGCCCCCAGCTCCGGGCATTACTGCTAGCCGTGGGACTCGGCGCGGCCCCGGACTCAGAGATCCTCGCCGAGGTGCTGGTATTGGATCCGGCGATCGTGGTCGACCTGTTGTCGATGGCGCAGGCAGCCGGCCTGCTGCTCGGCGACGGGCGACTGATCCCGCTGGTGCGGCGCGCGATAGTGGCCGGCGCCGCCCCGGGCACCAAGCGGGTAGTTCAGCGGCTGGCGCTCGCTGCGCACCTCGAACGTGGCCGGCCCGTGCTCGGTCTGGCCCACCAGTTGGTCGACGCGGGTGCCCGCGGGAGCGACATCGCAGCGGTTTTCGAAGCAGCCGCTGACGCCGCCATGTCCGAACCGTCCGGGTCGGGTGCTGCGGCGCAGGCTGCACAGCTCTACGCCCAGGCCGTCGCCGCCGGTGCCGACCCCGCCTCGTTGGCGCCCCGGCGGGCCGAGTCATCGGCTCTGGCTGGTGATCTGGACAAGGCGCTGCGGCTGGCCGATCAGGCGTTGTCCGATCCCGCGTGTCCCGATCTCGGCAAGGCTGGCAACGTCGCGGCCGCTGTCCTGGCGCAGCGCGGTCTGCTCGCTCGCAGCGCCGAGGTCTACCGGTGGGTCGGTCCCGCCCGGTTGGGGTCGGCGGCGCCATTGGCGGCGCTGGCCTTGCTGGGTACCGGGTCGTTGGCCGAGGCTCGGGAGGTGCTGGCGGCTTCTTCCGGTGACCGGCCGCCGACGCTGGTAGCCGGGGCGGAGTCGCTGATGGCGGCTGGCGTGCTTGAGTCGGTACTCGGTTCACCGGAAACCGCCCCCACGACGGCCCCGACGATGGCACTGTCCACGTTGACCCGAGCCGCCGCGTTGCTCGAACCGGGCGGACGCGCCGCGCTGCTTCCAGACACTCCGGCGGCGCTGGCGGCGATCGTGGCGCTGCATTGTGGCGAGCTCGACGTCGCCGTCTCGGTCCTGGAGCGGGCGCTGTCCAGCGGCGCCGGCGGGTTGTTCGCGCGAGCCCGCCACCAGCTGCTGCTGGCGTGGACCGCGATGATCCGTGGCGACATCGGGTTGGCCAGGCGATGGCTGGCCCGCACCGTCCCGGGCTCAGGCACCCTCGAGCCACGGGAGGAGTTGTTCGCCGCTGCGCTGGCGGTCGGTCTAGCCCGACGCGAGAGCGACATTCCCACTTTGCAGACAGCGTGGGCCGCGGCGCGAGAGGCGATCGTGCGGCATCCGGCCGACCTGTTCGCCCTGTTGCCACTGGGTGAGCTGGCCGTGGCCGCGGCCAGGCTACGAGACTTCGACCGGGTGGCGCCGCACCTAACCCAGGCTTGGACCCTGCTGGAGCGGCTCGGTGACCCGCCGCTATGGTCGGCACCGCTGCACTGGTACGGCATGCACGCCGCGATGCTGCGAGGGTTGCCCAGTGCGGCCGAACCGCACGGGGCGGCCTTGGTACGGGCAGCGAAGAACAACCACTACGCCGCCGTGCTCGCTGCCGCGGGACGTGCCTGGATGCAGGTGTTGGCCGGGCAGTTCGACCCCACGGAGGTGGAGGCCGCAGCGCGCGGATTGCAGACGATCGGGCAGGCCAACGATGGCTCCCGGCTCGTTGGGCAGGCCGCGATCCGCACCACCGACCGCAAGGTCATGGTCGCGCTGCTGGGATGTGCCCGCGCGCTGCAGGCCACCGGTCCCGGCGCGGCCAGCGCGGCGCCGGAGGATGCGCCAGCCGATTCACCCGAGCCGGTAGCCGTCCCCCGGCGGCCCGCCGCACCAGCCGGCGCGCCCACGTTGAGCGACCGCGAGCGCGAAGTCGCCGAACTCGTCCTGACCGGACTGACCTACCGCCAGATCGGGGAACGACTGTTCATCTCGGCCAAGACTGTCGAGCACCACGTGGCCCGGATGCGTCAGCGCTTGGACGTGACCAGCCGCGACGAGTTGTTCTCCCAACTCAAAGCGCTAGTCACGTGACCGCCCACAGGATCGTCATTCGGAGCCGAATCGCGGGATTTGGAGTCGGCTGACCGCTATTCGGCTCCGAACGGCGATCCTGGCAGCGCTGGCTGATAGAGGGTGGTGCGTTGGGCTAGCGGGCGGCCGAGTGGGTCGACTATCGCGCGGAATCCGGCCTCATCGAGGCCCTGCCCGTGGCTGGCGCCGGCCGCACGGCTGATGTTCTCGTCCATCAGCGTGCCACCCAGGTCGTCAACGCCGGCCTGCAGCAATTGGCGGGCGCCGCAGGCGCCGACCTTGACCCAGGACGCCTGCACGTGGTCGATCAAGCCGTGCAAGGCGATCCGGGCTACCGCATGCACCAGCAGAACCTCTCGCCACGTCGGTCCTCGCCGGGCCGCCCGCTTGAGGTACATCGGGGTCGCCATGTGCACGAAGGGCAGCCCGACGAACTCGGTGAATCCGCCGGTCTGCGCCTGCAGTTCACGAGCTCGCAGCAGGTGACGGGACCAGTGCACCGGTTGCTCGATGGCCCCGAACATCATCGTGACGTTGGAGCGAAGCCCCACTGAGTGCGCTACCCGGTGCGCCTCCAGCCACTCCGCAGTGGTGATCTTGTCAGGGCACAACACCGCGCGGACCTCATCGTCGAGGATCTCCGCGGCGGTCCCGGGCAGCGAGCGCAGGCCCGCCTCGCGCAACCTGGTCAGGTAGGCAGTGAGCGGCTCGCCCAGCCGCCGGGCGCCTTCGGTGACCTCCAGCGCGGTGAAGCCGTGGATATGGATTCCGGGGGCCGCCTCGTGGATCGTCCGACAGACCGTGACGTAGTAGTCACCGTCGAAGCTGGGATGGATGCCGCCCTGCAGGCAGACCTCGGTGGCGCCACAGCGCTGCGCCTCCAATACTCGCCCCACGATCTCCGGCAGCGTCAGCAGGTACGGCGCGCCCCGCAGGTTCAGCGACAGCTTGCCCTTGGAGAAACCGCAGAACCGGCATCGGAACGTGCACACGTTGGTGTAGTTGATGTTGCGATTGGCAACGTAGGTGACGGTGTCGCCGACGGCGGCCGCGCGCAGCTCGTCGGCCAGCCTGGCGACGGCACCGACCTCGGGGCCACGGGCGCCGAACAATGTGACCAGCTCCTCGAGGCCGGGACGCTGGCCGGCGCGAACCCCGTCAAGCACCGCACCTACGGCGCCGGTCGCCCGTCCCAGCGACGGCAGCAACACCGGCGGCGCGACGTCGGCGCCGGAGTACCAGGCGGTGGAGCGGCGCCCAGCCATCGGCACCTCCGCGCCGTCGCCCACGTCGGCAGCTCGGGACGCAGATTCCGGGAACACCGCGCCCGGATCATCGCGCCCGAGACCCTCGGCGTCAGAACGGTCCAGCACCCCGAAGCGGACCGCCTCATGCAGCCATCGGTCCGGCTGCAGGGCGAACTCCGGGTAGACGGCCAGGCGCGGAGCCAGCGTGTGGCCCGCCACCTCAGTCGCACTGCGCAGCTCGTCCAGCGCCGGCCAGGGCCGCTCGGGATTGACGTGATCCGCGGTGATGGGGGAGACCCCACCCCAGTCGTCGACGCCGGCGGCAAGGACACTCGCGGGGTCGTCGGTGAGATTGGGCGGGGCTTGCACATGCACCTGCGGCGGCAGCAGCAGCCGAGCCAGCGCGATGGCCCGCAGGTGCTCCCGCGGTGTGCACGGTGCTACGTGGCGCATCGCGGTGCGCGGCTTGGGCCGGAAGTTCTGCACGATCACTTCTTGGACGTGCCCGTACCGCCGGTGCGCCTGGGCGATCGCTTCCAGGGCCGCCACGCGGTCAGTCTCGGTCTCCCCGATGCCGACCAGGATCCCGGTGGTGAACGGGATCGCCAGCTCACCCGCGGCATGCAGGGTGGCTAAGCGCCGGTCCGGGTGCTTGTCCGGGGCGCCGCGGTGAGCGGCGAGGTCCGGCCGCAACGATTCGATCATCATCCCCTGGCTGGCGGTCACCGTGCGCAGAGTGGCCAGCTCGTCGCGGTGCAAGGCGCCGGCGTTGGCGTGCGGGAGCAGCCCGGTCTGATCGAGCACCGCTCGGCACGCCGCGACCAGGTAGTCGATCGTGGAGCGGTACCCGTGCTCGGCCAGCCAGTTCCGGGCCGACGGGTAGCGCCGCTCGGGACGCTCACCAAGGGTGAACAGAGCCTCATGACATCCCAGCTCCGCACCCCGCTGGGCGATCGCCAGCACTTCGTCGAGCTCGAGGTAGGGCGATGGCAGCTGCCGGGGAGCGTGCGCGAAGGTGCAGTAACCGCAGCGATCCCGACACAGCATGGTCAACGGCACGAATACCTTAGGCGAGTAGGTCACCCGGAGGCCGTGCACCGCATCACGCACCGCGCCAGCCCGCCTCACCAACTCCCCAGTACCCAGCCGACTCATCTTGCCTCCCACCCCGACCGATATGGAGACATATCGGGGCAATACCGAACCCTATAGCCCCGATATGTCCCCATATCGGGGCTGCGAGGGTCAGCGCGGGTCAGCGCGTTGCGAGGCGGACGCGGTCGCGGCCGGCGGCTTTGGCGGCCAGCAGGGCGCCGTCGGCGGCGAGTAGCAGATGGTCGATGTCGTCGCCGTCATCGGGTCGGACCGCCGCACCGATCGATATCGATATCCCATCCACGGTGGCCGGTCGATCATGCGGACTGTCGACCAGGACGCGCAGCTGGCTGATTCGCTCCCGAATCCGGTCCGCGATGTCCTCGACTTGGGCGGTGCCCACACCGGACAGCAGAATCACGAATTCTTCGCCGCCGAACCGCCCGACCAGATCGTAGGGTCTGGTTTGGGAGCGGAGCTCGTCGGCGACGGCACGCAACACCTGATCACCCACGAGATGGCCCATCCGGTCGTTGAACGACTTGAAATGATCCAAGTCCAGCATCAGCACTCCGAGCGGGTCGGCGAGCCGGCGGGCGCGCTCGAGTTCCCGGCCGGCGGCCTCACGCCAGAAGCCGGCGGTGAGCAGACCAGTCTTGCTGTCGGTGCGCGCGGCCTGCTGGAAGTGCGGTAGCAGCAGTGCCCGGTGCAATGCGAACACAGTGATCATCAGGACGGCGATCAGCCAAGGAGCGAAAGCCAGCATGACCGCGAATCCGACTCCGAGCCCGAGCGAGGCCGCCACAACGATCTGATCACTCGGATTGCCCAGGACCTGGCGGCCCGGCTGCAGCGGGTCGGACATGATCACGGCGCCCACCACCAAGGCATAATTGACCAGCCAGAACACCGCCCCGGCACCGATCAGGACGACGAGACCCGCCGGCCCGCGCGGGACTATCGGGTATGCGGCGGGCTGGACCAGCTGCAGGACTGCGACGGCGGCCGTGGGCGCCAGCACCATCGTCGCCGCAGAGAACACCTTGCGGTACAACCTGCCGGCGCTACCTCGGTACCAGGAGTGCAGGTGCACTATCCCGGTCAGGCCGAGGACAAGCGGTAACGGAACTGACAACGCCGCCGCAAAAATCCATAACGAGCTGAGATTCGTCAGCAGACCATTGCCCGTCGACCGCTCACGCAGGCTCTCGATCCGGTGGACCGCCTCCCGGTGGACGACCGCACTCGCGACCAGCAGCCCGAAGCACACCAGGTCGCCAGAGCGGATCTGCATCGCAAGGAGGATCGCGGCGGCCAACGCCAGCGCTACGAAGTCCACGGTGAGGACGTAGCCGATAACGACTTTCCGCTCGCGCCACAGCTTCCACTGCCAGGGGTGCAGAGCCATCAGGCCGCGCCTCGGTTCGACGCGTTGCAGCCCGTGGCTCATACTCACTAGGTTCCCCCGGTAGTGACGTTGAGCGATCTTCCCCCAGCG
>JAICSB010000178.1 GCA_025937115.1 Pseudonocardiaceae bacterium
ACACTGGCCCTCGCTCGTTCTACCGCATCCCGGTGACGGCGACCCACCTCGGCCCGATCGTGCGGCGTTCTGCACCGGCATGGCTCGTCGCCGACGTTGACCTCGCCGCAGCGGTCACAGATCACCACCGCAGGTGGCCGGATCGCACGTGGATTCTGAGTAGAGACCGTGAGCCTCATCTGGCACCGCCCGGTGGAAGATTGACACGGGCCGCCGGGGTCACGAGCGGTACAACGACAAACAGCGTCCCACACCGGCCCGGAACCTGCAGCAGAAGACAGTTCACCCGTAGCGACGGCTCCGGTCGAACCGCCGCACAACTCGATCCGATCAGGGGTGCGACTGCCCAGGTCGGGAGGGGGGCAAGACGTAAGTGGTCGGAAGTCCTGTGGCGCAGGTGACGGTGCGCGGGCTCGCGGCGTGACACGCCGGGCAGGATCCGTGATCTGCGGCGTGTGATCATATTTGCTGTGTTTCGTGACTGCTGCGGCTGCGGTGCTGACGGAGGCGGATGCTGACCCGTCGCTGCGGGATGCGTTGGCTGCCGCGCTGGAGGCGAACCGGCGGCTGGCGGAGATGGCCGGGGAGCTTCGCGAGGACAACGCGTGGTTGCGGGAGGACAACGCGCGGCTGCGTGCGCGTGATGCGGAGCGGGCGGCTGAGCTGGACCGGGTGCGGGCTGATCTGGCGGTTCTGCAGCGGATGCTGTTCGGGCGGTCCTCGGAGCGGTCGCGTCCGACATCGGCTGGCCGTGATGAGACCGGCGGTGATGGGGATCGGGGGGATCGCGGCAGCGGCCAGGGTGTGAAGCGGGGGCCGGGGGCGCGGGCGGGACGGCGGGATTACTCGCACCTGCCCCGGTTTGAGATGTTCTGGGACTTTCCCGGGGGCGGTTACTGCTGTCCGGAGTGCGGGGAGCCGTTCACGCTGCTGGGCGATCACGTGTCCGGACAGCAGTTGGACTGGCAGGTGATCGTGCGGCTGGTGACGCACTGCCGGCGCCGGTACCGGCGCGCCTGCGATTGTCGGGTGCCGGCGACGGTGATGGCGCCCGGCCCGCCGAAGGCGATCGGCAAGGGCCTGTTGTCCAATGGGTTCATCGCGATGCTGTTCACCGAGCGGTACGTCGCCGGGCGGAGCATGAACTCCCTGGTGACCGGCCTGGCCCGGCACGGCGCGGAGGTCTCGCCGGCGACGCTGGCCGGCGCGTGCGCGCAGGCGGGGGCGCTGCTGGTCCCGCTCGCGGAGGCGATCACCACCCGGTCGCGGGATTCCTGGCACCTGCACGCCGACGAGACCGTGCGCCACGAGGCGCCGTGTGACCGAGTGGGGGTGAGAGGACTCCACCGCCGGGCTGTCGCAGCAGCCGGGTGAAGCGGGGGGCAGCCTGATCCGGGGGACGCCGGGGAGGGTGGGAAGCAGCCCCGACAACGACGGGACGTGCCGGTACTGCCAGACGGTGCGGGCCCGGCTAGCCAGACGAGAAGGTGTACGCGAGAAACCAGTGTTCGACACCCCGTAAGCGACGTGCCGGCTCCAACCTGGCGGATATGGGCCGGTTTGCAGCGCGTGACCTGTCACCGCACGAGGACGGTGGCGGTCAACTCCGAAGCCGGGAGGGTTTCCCCGGTGGGGAGGCCACGGTGAATGCCTGCGGCGTAGCCGTGGCGATGCTGTCGGGGAATAGCTGGGCGCCTCACTCGTCGATCGGTCGCAGGGTGAACGTGGGAACCGACCCCGGTCGCCTGTCCGACCGGGCATCCAGCCCGGTCGAGGGCAAGGTCCGTCGCCGACCGAGGACCTGGGAAGGGACGGAGGCCCCGTAGTAGTCCGAGCGCGGGAAAGCCGCGTACATGGCCAAGGGGGCCAGCAAGTCGGCAGCAAGGACGATGGAATGCCTGGAGCGCGCCGGTGAACACCGACGAACTGGAGCGTCAGCTGTACTGGGCTGAGCGACGGGTACGGGAGATCCAGACCAAGCTGCACCGCTGGGCAACCAGCGATCCTCATCGCCGGTTCGATGATCTGTACAACCTCGTCTGCGATCCCAGCTTCCTGCTGGTGGCCTGGGATCGGGTGCGGGGCAACACGGGGGCGCGCACGGCCGGGGTGGATGGCCAGACCGTCCACCAGGTGCAGGTCGGGCAGGGGGTCGAGGTGTTTCTCGACGGGCTGCGCGTCGAGTTGAAGGCGCGCAGCTTCCGCCCGCTGCCCGCGCGGGAACGGATGATCCCGAAGCCGGGAACGACCAAGCGTCGCCGGTTGGGCATCCCGACTGCGCGGGATCGGGTGGTCCAGGCGTCCCTGAAACTAGTGTTGGAGCCGATTTTCGAGGCGGATTTTCACCCGTGTTCCTACGGGTTCCGCCCGAAGCGCCGGACCCATGACGCCGTGGCGGAGGTGCACCATTTCGCGTCCCGCTCCTACGAGTGGATCGTGGAAGGAGACATCAAAGCCTGCTTCGACGAGATTTCGCATCCTGCCCTGATGGACCGGGTGCGGAATCGGATCGGGGATAAGCGAGTCTTGGCTCTGGTGAAGGCGTTTCTCAAGGCGGGCATCCTCTGCGAGGACGGCACCGAGAGCGACACCGACACCGGTACCCCGCAGGGTGGAATTCTTTCGCCCGTGCTCGCGAACGTGGCTCTGTCCGTGCTCGACGAACACTTCGCCGAGTCCGGGATCGAATCCAGGGAACGGGCCAGGCGTCGCCGATGGCGTCGTCGACGCGGTCTGGCGAACTACCGGCTGGCCCGGTACGCCGACGACTGGGTGCTCGCCGTGTCGGGCACCAAGGCGCACGCCGAGGCCCTGCGCGTGGAAGCGAGCGAGGTCCTATCGACGATGGGTTTGCGCCTGTCGCCGGAGAAGACCTTGATCACACACATCGACGAGGGCTTCGACTTCCTTGGCTGGCGCATCCAACGTCACCGGAAGCGGGGAACCAGCAACACGTACTACGTCTACGTCTATCCGGCCAAGAAGGCGCTAAACGCCGCCATGGCCAAGATAAAGGCGATCTGCTGGCAGAACACGAACCAGCCGCTCGACGTCCTGCTGATCCGGCTCAACCGGTTTCTGCGGGGCTGGACCGCCCACTTCCGATACGGCTGTTCCAGCGCGACCTTCAACTACCTGCGAGCCTACACTTGGAAGCGGGTCTTTGGATGGCTGCGCCGCAAACACCGGCACAGCACTTGGAAGCAACTCCGTCGCCGCAACACCAGCGACGGATGGTGGCCCGCCACTCGGGATGTGAAACTGTTCAACCCGGCCGGGGTGAGCACACATGCGATACCTCTACCGAGGAACACGGATTCCCAGCCCATGGCCGAGCACTGCATGAGATGAGTCGAAAGCCCGACGGGACTTGTGGAGAGCCGGATGCCCGGAAACGGGCACGTCCGGTTCGGAGGGCGGATCGAGGAAACGGGCCGGTGGAAACGCCGGCACCGCGCCTCGGTCCGACCCTACAGCTGGCGGGTGTTCACCCCACGCGAGAGCAACGACCGAGACCACGGCCCGGGCAACGGCCCGGTGAAGTGGTGGCTGTGGGTGTTCCTCGGCCCGGATACCGCCTGCTTCGTCATGGACCCCACCCGGTCGGGTGCGGTGCTGGCCCGCCACGCCGGGATCGACCAGACCACCGGCCAACTCGTCGAACACCCCGCAGATGTCCGCGGCGCCGGTGAGGAGGAGGGGCCGCGGCGGCTGGTCGTCTCCAGCGACTTCTACAGCGTCTACACCTCGGCCGGCCGCAAGGCTGCCGGGCTGGTGAACCTCTACTGCTGGGCCCACGTCCGCCGGTACTTCGTGCGGGCCGGGGACGCCAACCCCGACCAGCTCAGCGGTTGGACCGCCGCATGGCTGGAGCGGATCAAGAACCTCTACGCCGCCCACGAGCAGCTCAGCATCGCGTGGGCCGGCGGGGCCGCCGCCGAACTGGAACCCGCGTGCACAGCCTGGGACGACGCCTTGGGCGTCATCGATGCCGAGCGCACCAAGCAGATGGCTTCGCCCGGGCTGCAGGAACCGGCCAAGAAGGCCCTGGCCACGCTGGACCGGGAATGGGACGGGCTGGTCGCCCACCGCGACTACCCGATGATCAGTCTGGACAACAACGCCGCGGAGCGCGCGCTGCGCCGCCCGGTCGTGACCCGCAAGAACGCCTACGGCTCCC
Source organism: Pseudonocardiaceae bacterium (assembly GCA_025937115.1). The sequence goes on from JAICSB010000178.1 coordinate 4,181, forward strand.
GCACCGAGGACGCCGCCCGGCTCGCCGCCCGCGTCTGGACCATCACCGCGACCGCCGAAATGGCCGGGCTGAACCCCATCGCCTACCTCACCGCCTACCTCGACACCTGCGGACGAACCGGCGGCAAGCCCCCGACCGGTCCGAACCTGGAACGGTTCCTGCCCTGGACCGCGACCCGCGAAGACCTGGACACGTGGGCACAGCCACCCCGCCCCGGCTGACACTCCCACCGACCACATCACGGCGTCACCGCGGAGAAACGGTCACGCCGCGCCCCAGCATGCCCTCCACGGGACTTCCGAATACTTAGAGCGCCGGGATAAACCGGCATGGAGAAGGAGATGAGAGAGCTCTACATCGAAGGGTTAGCGCCCCACGGTGGCCCCGAGTCATGCGCTGTCGTTCGTGAGGGCGGCGGTGAAGCGTTGACAGGGGTACGTGCAGGCCGGGCTATTGAGCCGCGAAATCAGGGAGTTCGGGGTGCCGACGCCGTTAAGTAGGCCGGAAGGCAACATCGCTGGTGGCGTTATGCGCGAGTCACCAGGGGACCCCGCGCGGTCGGAGAACCAGGGCATGTACGGAATCTCCATGCGCGAGAACCGGGAGGTCCCACGTCTCGCCCGCCGGAGTGATGACCGGGCGGGCCGCTCAGGGAACGCGCAATGCGGCAAGCCTGAGATGAACGAGCGTGGGAAGTCAGACATGCCCGTAGTACCTGCGAACCCGCCGAACAAAGCCGCATCCGCGGCCGCGGAGGTGGGGGAGGAAAGGGGCATGGCCGAGGGGAACACGACCAGCAAAACGCGTCCCGGACACAGAGCCGGGCACGGCGCGCCCAGTGCGCTGGCTCGTGTGCGTGAGGTAGCACGAAAGGACAAGGAGGCACGGTTCACCGCGCTGCTGCATCATGTCGATCTCGACCGGCTGCGGGCCGCCTACTGGGCGATTCGTCCGACGGCGGCGCCGGGGGTGGACGGGGTGACCTGGCAGTCCTACGGGCAGGAGTTGGAGGCCAACCTCCGGGACTTGCACGCGCGACTGCACGCGCAGCGCTACCAGGCTCGGCCATCGCGCAGGGCGTATATCCCGAAGGCGGACGGGCGGCAGCGGCCGCTCGGCATCGCCACGCTGGAGGACAAGATCGTTCAGCGGGCCGTCGTCGAGGTCCTCAACGCTGTCTACGAGGTGGACTTCCTGGGCTTTTCGTACGGGTTCCGGCCGGGACGCAGCCCGCATCAGGCGTTGGATGCGCTCGCGGTGGGGATTCAGCGGAGGCAGGTGAACTGGGTGCTCGACGCGGATATCCGCGAGTTCTTCACTAGCTTGGATCATCACTGGCTGATGAAGTTCGTTGAGCACCGGATCGCGGACAAGCGGGTCCTGCGACTCATCCGTAAATGGTTGAACGCAGGAGTCATCGAGAACGGGGAATGGTCGCGGACCGTGGAAGGTGCACCGCAGGGGGCGTCGGTCTCACCGCTGCTCGCTAACGTGTACCTGCACCACGTCTTCGACCTGTGGGTCCAGTGGTGGAGGAAACGCTACGCGCGCGGCGACGTGATCATCGTGCGCTTCGCGGACGATTTCACCGCTGGCTTCGAGTATCAGGATGACGCAGAGCGGTTCCTGACCGACCTTCGTGAACGATTTGCGAAGTTCGGGCTGGAGCTGCATCCCGACAAAACCCGGCTGATTGAGTTCGGGCGGCACGCCGCCTGGCGGCGAGCAGCACGGGGACTCGGGAAGCCCGAGACGTTCGATTTCCTCGGCTTCACGCACCTGTGTGCGACGGCCAAGGGCGGACGGTTCTGGGTCAGGCGCATCACGATCAAGAAGCGGATGCGGGCCAAGCTGCGCGAGGTCAAAGACGAGCTCAAGCGACGCCGGCACGAACCCATCCCGATGCAGGGGCAGTGGCTGAGAAGCGTGGTGCACGGACACCTCGCCTACTTCGCCGTGCCCGGCAACATCGATGCGGTCGCGACCTTCCGCACCCAGGTCGGGCGGCACTGGTACAGGGCGCTGCGGCGCCGCAGCCAGCGCACACGCCTGAACTGGACACGGATGGACCCCATCACGAGACGATGGCTACCACCCGCCCGCACACGGCACCCCTTACCGTCCGTGCGCTTCGACGCCAGAACCCGAGGCAGGAGCCCAGTGCGGTAATCCCGCACGCTGGGATCTGCGCGGGGGGCCGCCTGTGAGGGCGGTCCCTACCGCGATCAGCCGAGCGGTTCGCGCCGACGCCCACCTCTACCTGCATCAACAGTCACACACCCAACCTCATGAGCCACAGCGGAGCACTTCCGTTGACCGTAGTTCGCACCACGAATGACTCCACGTGCCCGTACCTACGTCTCTGGCCGTCGGCCTCCCGTCGAAGAGCCGCGTGAGGCTGACGCATTCGGCGGCGGGGGATCGTCCGCTTCGTCGTGAGTACCCGGCAGGTCTTTCAGCTCCCGCAGTGTGCTGTTGAGGACGCCTCGCAGGGTGACGACGTGGTGGTGCTCGGG
>JAICSB010000047.1 GCA_025937115.1 Pseudonocardiaceae bacterium
CGTCATGAGGGCGTAACCCCAACCGCTCATTCCGCTGCCGTACCACCACATCATGTTGTGACCTCCATTTCATGTGCCCGGCCCGAGCGTCCCGGTGGCCTCGGCGACCGAGGTGGGGGTTCGGTGGCCGTGATGCACTTGCCGGTGCCCGTAATCTCGACCCGCTGGCAGAGTTTGGACTTCCGGTGATTGTTCTCATGGAACAGCTCGACGTCGTAGCGGATGATCTTATCGTCGTACCGCTGGAGGTGAGCCATCTTCTCCGCCACGTGCACCCGGAAATGCTCGGGCACCTCGACGTTGTGACCGTTCACCATGATGGTCACGGCGCCCGGCGCCGCCGTCACGGGCGCATCTGCCGCCGACAAAGTGGAGACTTTCACAGGGATGGCCATAGTGGGCCTCGATCCAGGCCCAGTCCGGGCCGGTCGCTGATCGCCAGGGGCGAGGCCGACATGGAAGCCGGCGTACGAAAGACCCTCGGTGAAATCAACGCTACAGCAACCGCACCCTCCGGTGAACCGGTGCCGTGGTCGACAATTTCACGACGGTTACCCACCGCTCTGGCTACTTGCCGCGGGTATGACCGCTCGGTGCCCGGGTCGGTCAGGCGGCCTCACTAGGAGGAGATAGTGCACCCGACCGGCCCGGCGGCGACGTCGCCGGGGGGAGGCGCCGGTCGCCGACGGCGGCCCGGCGTTTCAGGGGGGTGATTCACCAGGTCGTCGCAGTCTCCACGGTAGACCCGTTTTCGCTTGTCCGTCGGTGGATCGACCTCGGCGACCCGACGCGAGCGATCTCTAGGGGGATTGTGCTCAGTCCGGGGGATGCGTGGTCACCGTCGTCGGGTCGGCGTCGTCGTCAGGTTGGTGATGTCGGGGTCCTGGGTGATGATCGCTTGGGCTACCAGGGAGAGCAGCAGGTTCTGGTTGCGGGCGTAGGTGCGCATCAACGTGAATGCCTCGGCGACGCTGATGTGCCGGCGTTCCGCGAGGATGCCTTTGGCCTGTTCGATCAGGATGCGGCTATTGAGCGCGTTCTGTAGTTGCTCGGTGACTACCTCGCTGTGTCGTAGCGCGCGGAGCTGCAGGATGCTGATGGTGGCCACGTTGGCGAAGGACTGCGCTATCGCGGTGGCTTCAGCGGGGACGGCGCTGGGTGTGCAGCGGAACAGGTTCAGTGCCCCAAGGGTCTGCTCGCGGAGCCGCATCGGCACTGCCTGGACTGCGGCGAAGCCCTGCTCACGGGCGGCGGCGGCAAAGCGTGGCCACCGTTGCGGTGGCGCGGCTAGATCGATGCAGGCCACGCTCTGCCCGCTGTGGTAGCAGTCCAGGCAGGGTCCTTCTTCGTTTTGCAGCTGGAACAGCTCCAGCAGGCGGGTCTGCTCGGTGGAGGCCGCTACCAGGTTAAGGGTGCCCTGCTGGTCGACCAGCAGGATTCCCGCCGCGTCAACACCGAGTAGCTGTACGCAGCGTTCGGTGAGCGTATGTAAGAAGTCGATGCCGTCGAATCCCAGCACGAGGGTGTCGGACAGTTCGACGAGAGTCTCGGTAATTCGTTGGTTCAACATCTGTTTCCTGCTCCGTATCTGATCTTTCAGTCGCCGGAGCCCGCGGCGTTGTCGGTATCTGAGTCAAACCGTAGCCTGTGCTCGACCACGTCACCGGCTACCTGCGACAAGCGGCGGCCAGCGCTCGTCGATTCGTGCGACACTGGAACCTTCAGCGCGCCTGGCTCTGCCCGGACCTCGCACTCCCTCGCCGCTCGTCACTGATGGATGAAGGCGGCGAGACCTATGACAGCCCGTCCGTTCGGCGGGGGCCGACGATGACGGTCTCAGCCTTGGCGCAGCCAACCGGGTTCGCGACTGGGATCGTGTCTGCCGCGACGCTGCCCGCCGCGGAACTGCTGGGTCAGCTCGGCGTGACCGCCGATCAGGGCCTGGCCAGCGACGAGGTCGGGCGGCGGCAGGCGCAGTGCGGTCCTAACGCGGTGTCGTCGCATCGAGCCCGGCTGCTGCCGGTGCTCTGGCACCAGCTGCGGTCGCCGCTGCTCGCGCTGTTGGTCACCGCGGCGATCGCGTCCTACTTCGTCGGTGAGCGCAGTGGTGCCGTCATCATCGGCGTGATCGTCGCACTGTCGGTCGGGCTCGGCTTCGTCAACGAGTACCGGGCCGAGAAGGCCGCCGAGGCGCTGCACTCCCAGATCAGCCACAAGGCGGTGGTCGTCCGCGATGGGCGACCGGCCACCGTGGACGTCACCACCCTGGTGCCCGGCGACCTGATCGAGCTACGGCTCGGCGAGATCGTCCCGGCCGACATCCGGCTGATCGAGGTCACCGGCCTGGAGTGCGACGAGTCGGTGCTGACCGGCGAATCGCTGACCGTCGAGAAGAACACCACCCCGGTGCCGTCGGGGACACCGCTGGCGGAGCTGTCGGGGTGCGCGCTGATGGGCACGGTGGTGCATGCCGGCAGCGCTCGCGGGATCGTGGTGGCCACCGGAGCTCGCACCGAGTTCGGCAAGATCGCCACCGGGCTGAGCACGCACCAGATCGACACCGGGTTCCAGGTCGGGCTGCGCCGGTTCTCGATGCTGCTGGTCTACGTCGCCGGTGCGTTGACCACGTCGATCTTCGTGATCAACGTGGTGCTGCACAAGCCGATCATCGACGCGCTGCTGTTTTCGCTGGCGATTGCGGTCGGTATCACCCCGCAGCTGCTGCCCGCGGTCGTGTCTACCAGCCTCGCTGCCGGGTCGCGGCGGATGCGCCGCCGCAAGGTGCTGCTGTTCACCGACAAGACCGGCACCCTAATGGCCGCATCGACTACGTGCGCGCAGTGCCGACCGGTGACGGCTGCCCCGACACGGTGTTGCATTGGGGACTCCTGTGCACTGAAAACACGGCACTCGACGGGGCAGCCGCTGGCGGGAACCCGCTCGACCAGGCGCTGTGGCAGTCCCGGGCCGCCGCGGGCGAGCGGGCCGCTCTGGCCGGCTACACGCGGCTTGCGGTGCTCCCGTTCGACCATGAGCGCCGAATGGTCTCGGTCCTCGTTCGTGACCCGACCGATCAGTTGATCTTAGTTACCAAGGGGGCACCGGAGACTATCCTCGACCGTTGTGTCGATGTGCCGGCGCCGGCACGGGAGGCGCTGGAAGCGGAGTTCGCCGCCGGCAACCGGGTCGTCGCCGTGGCTACCTGCCCGGCCGCCAGCACCCGCCAGCCAACGGCTAACGACGAACGCGGCTTGCACTTAGTGGGCCTGCTGGTGTTCCTGGATCCTCCTAAGCAGGACGCGGCCGAGGCGCTGCGCCGGCTGGCTGGCTTGGGCATCACGGTGAAGGTCGTCACGGGCGACAATCCGGCGGTTGCCGTCAAGGTCTGCCGCGACCTCGGGCTGGTCGAGGGCGGCGCGCTGACCGGCGCCGACCTCGACACCCTTGACGAAACCAACTCACTGCGGCGATCGCCCGTACCCCCGTGTTCGCCCGAGTGAGTCCCGAGGACAAGGCCCGCATCGTGCGCGCCCAACGGCTCAGCGGCGGTGGGGTCGCGTTCCTCGGCGACGGGGTCAACGACGCACTCGCCCTGCACGCCGCTGATGTGGGTATCTCAGTCGACTCGGCCACTGACGTCGCCAAGGACGCCGCCGACGTGATCCTGCTGGACAAGGACCTCAATGTGCTCGCCGATGGGGTTACCGAAGGGCGGCGGATCTTCGCCAACACGCTGAAGTACGTGCTGATGGGTACGTCCAGCAACTTCGGCAACATGTTCTCCGCCGCCGGTGCGTCGCTGTTCCTGACGTTTCTGCCGATGCTGCCGTCGCAGATCCTGCTCAACAACCTGCTCTACGACACCAGCCAGCTGGCCATCCCGACCGATAACGTCGATGAGGAACAGTTGCGCCGTCCCTCGCACTGGGACATCGGGTTCATCCGCCGCTTCATGATCTACTTCGGGCCGCTGAGTTCGGTGTTCGACTTCGTCACTTTCGGGGTCATGCTGTGGGTCTTCCACTCTGGCCCAGCGCAGTTCCGTACCGGCTGGTTCGTCGAGTCCCTGGCCACCCAGACCCTGGTGATCTTCGCGATCCGCACCCGCCGCATCCCGTTTTTTCGCAGCCACCCCAGCCTGTTACTGACGCTGGCCGCACTTGGCATCGTCGCCGTGGGCACGCTGCTGCCCGCCACACCGCTGGCCCATTCCCTGGGCTTCCAACCGTTGCCGGGTGGGTTCTTCGCGGCGCTGGCCGGCATGGTCGTCAGCTACCTCGTCCTGATCGAGATCGGTAAACGAATCTTCTACGGCTCGCTAGCCACCGCATCACCCCCGCGACGAGTCTTCAGCCCACACCACCACCTGCGCCGCCGCACCGCCTACTTCAGCACCGCCGCACGCCAGCCGGGCCTGGCGTCCCCATCAGTGACTTCACCTGGCCGTCACCGTCATTCGCAGGTTTTCGGAGTAGCGTGAAGGTATCGCTCCGGACCTCGGCGACACCGAATGAACCGATAGGCTGGCCGAGACAGGCGAATCTGCTCCGAGATGATCGGAGCCATGGCGTGCGTGGGAACCACGACTCTCCGCCGGTCCGGCAAGGGCCCATGAACACCTTGATCACCGACGCTGGAGTGCGCGACAATAAACGGGAAGCCGAGGAACATGCCAACGACTGAGGTGCAGCCGCCCGTTGCCAAGCAGCGTGCTGGCGAGCAGACCGACCTCACCTGTGCTGTCTGTCCGCACGCATGGGACGCCCATGATCCGATCGGAATCAGGTACTGTTCTGCGACGGTCGCCGGCGAACTCCATCGAGGATGTGTCTGCGTCGGCAACACCCGCAACGAGGGCCGCCGGTAAACAGTACCGGTACGCGCGACGGCACGGCGATTTATCACCGATCACGTGCAAGTGCCCGACTATCGCAGTGCCTGCTGTTTATCATCGGCGTCGCCAACAATGGCAAAAGCTCAACTTCAACGTCGACAGGACCGGCACCTGCACAGGAACTCCGGGTGGCCGCGGGACGTCGAATCGCGCAGCGCCACGGCACCGTCGTAGAGGAACGCGACCTCGGCACACAGGTCGTACTCGCCCTCGCTGAAGCTGCTCTTGGCCCACTCGGCGCCAGTGATGTCGAGCGCGTACAGGTCAGTTTTGTTCATCATCTTCTCGCCGTTCAGATCGCGGACAATCGCCCCGATCGCCCGTAGTTTGATCATCGCTGTTGCGATGTCGTTGTCTTGCGGAAATTCGCGGTTCAGTTGCTGCGCGAACTCGGTCACTTCCTGGTGGGTGTGGCCTTCTGCGACGAATGTTTTGAGCCGTTGGTAGGCAGCGACGAATGGATCGCTCATCCCAGCCACGCCGTCAACGCGTCGCGGAGCTCCCGGCGTACCGAGGACCCGGTACCGAACCGGTTACGCAAGCTGTCCAGCTCCCACACCCGGCGTCGCGCCCGGCGGTCCAGTGTGAGCACCAGGTCCCGGGCTAGCGGAGGGCGAAGCCCGGCTAGTAGTACCAGGGGAACGGGGACCAGTCGGGTGCACGCTTCGCCAGGAAGGCATCGCGACCTTCGACGGCCTCGTCGGTCATGTACGCCAGGCGGGTTGCCTCACCGGCGAAGAGCTGCTGGCCGACCAGCCCATCGTCGAGAAGGTTGAACGAGTACTTCAGCATCCGCTGCGCGGTGGGCGACTTGGCGTTGATCGCGCCGGCCCACTCCAGCGCGGTCGTCTCCAGCGACGTATGCGGTACCACCGCGTTGACCATCCCCATCCGATGCGCGTCGGCTGCGCTGTACTCCCGCCCGAGGAAGAAGATCTCCCGGGCGAACTTCTGCCCAACCTGCCGGGCCAGGTAGGCCGAGCCGAACCCACCGTCGAAGGAGCCCACGTCGGCGTCGGTCTGCTTGAACCGGGCGTGCTCGGCCGAGGCCAGCGTCAAGTCGCAGACCACGTGCAGGGAGTGGCCACCGCCGGCCGCCCAACCCGGCACCACGGCGATCACCACCTTGGGCATGAACCTGATCAGCCGCTGACACTCCAGGATGTGCAGCCGCCCGGCTCGCGCCGGATCGATGGTGTCCGCCGTCTCCCCTGCCGCGTACTGGTAACCCGTGCGACCCCGGATCCGTTGGTCACCGCCGGAGCAGAACGCCCAGCCACCGTCGCGCGGCGAGGGCCCGTTGCCGGTCAGCAGCACGCACCCGACGTCCGGAGTCATCCTCGCGTGATCGAGCGCCTGGTACAGCTCGTCCACAGTCGACGGGCGGAAAGCGTTGCGCACCTCCGGCCGGTCGAAGGCGATCCGGACGGTGCCGTGCGCCACCGCGCGGTGATAGCTGATATCGGCGAAGTCGAAGCCGTCGACGCGGCGCCAAGCGGACGGTTCGAACAGCTCGGAGACCATGCGGCACGCTAGCGTGCTCGTGAGTGGCATTCAGTGCTGGAACACTGTTTCGCACTCACGAGCCTTACCGGGCATGCTGATCACTTGTGAACCCGTCCACCGCGCTGGCCACGGTGCTGGTCGACGAGTTGGTGCGGTGCGGGGTGCGCCACGCCGTGCTCTGTCCCGGGTCGCGCAACGCGCCGCTGTCATTCGCCCTGCACGCGGCCGAGCAGGCCGGCCGGCTGACCCTGCATGTCCGGATCGACGAGCGTTCTGCAGCGTTCCTGGCACTGGGCCTGGCGCTGCGTTCCGCGTTGCCAGTGCCGGTGGTGTGCACGTCGGGGACGGCGGCGGCGAATCTGCACCCGGCGGTGCTGGAGGCCCACCACGCCGGGATCCCGTTGCTGGCGGTCACCGCTGACCGCCCAGCCGAGCTGGTCGGTACTGGGGCGAACCAGACGGTGCACCAAGCGGGTCTGTTCGGCGCAGCGGTGCGCGCGGCGCCGTCTCTGGCGGCACCGTCGGACTGTGCGCAGCACGCTCAGTGGCGGTCCGCGGTGGACCGGGCGGTCGCGGCCGCACGGGGTGCCCTGGGTGGCGGACCGGGGCCGGTGCATCTCAACGTGCCGTTCCGCGAGCCGCTGGTGCCCCCGCCGAGTCCGGACGGTTCTGGGCCGGAGCTGTTGGCGGCTCTCAAAGGCCGGTCAACCAGCGCGCCCTGGACCGCGGTGTCGACCGGTTCACCGCTGCGCGTCGAGGTGGAGCTGGACTTCAGTCGGCGCACGCTGGTGATCGCCGGTCACGGCGCGCCACCGGCGCCACCAGGGCTACCGCTGGTAGCCGAGCCCACCGCGCCCGATTGGTCGGACGCGCTGGTAGCCGGGCCGTGGCTGCTGGGCTCACCCGTGGTCGATCAGTTGCGACCCGAGCAGGTGCTGGTACTTGGTCGCCCCACTCTGCACCGGTCAGTGCAGCGGCTGCTCGCTGACCCGGCGGTGGCGGTCACCGTCCTCACCGACCGTCCGGAGTGGACGGATATCGCGGCCACCGCGGTCGCGGTGGGCACCGCACTGCGCTGCGTCGGATCCCCCGATCCGGAGTGGCTGCGCGGCTGGCAGCAGGCGGATACCCGTGCCGCTGATGCGGTGAGCGCCACCTTGGGGCGCCACCCACAGACCACCGGCCTCGGGGTAGCTCGGCTGCTGGTTGCCGCGCTGCCGGCCGGGGCGCTGCTGCTGCTCGGCTCGTCGAACCCGATCCGGGACGTCTCGCTGACCGCCCGGCCGCGGCGGGGTCTGACCGTGCTGGCCAACCGGGGCGTCGCCGGCATCGATGGGACGATCTCCACCGCGACCGGCGCGGCGCTGGTGCGTGGCGGACCGGCCTACGCTCTGGTCGGCGACCTGACGTTCCTGCACGACTCGAACGGGCTGTTGGCCGCGCCGGACGAGCACCGTCCGGATCTGACCGTGGTGGTCGCCAACGATGATGGGGGCGGCATCTTTGCGCTCCTGGAACAGGGTGCTCCGGAGTATGCCGACGCTTTCGAACGCGTCTTCGGCACCCCGCACGGCACCGATCTGGCGGCGCTGTGCGCGGCGCACCACGTGCCGCACGTTCGGGCGTCGGCCAGTGAGCTGGCGGAGCTGGCGGTAGCCCCCGGCCGGGGCCTGCGGGTTGTGGAGGTGCCCACGGAGCGGTCCGGGCTGCGTGCGCTGCACGATCAGATCCGGACCGCGGTGGCGACGTCGGTCGGTCCTTTTGTCGGTGACAGCGCCTAAGGTCAGTGCCGGGGAGGTAACCATGCGCAAGCGAACTGGATTGGTGATCGGGTCGGTACTGGCGCTGGTGCTGGTCGCGTTGGCAATCCCGTGGCGGGCCACGAAGCCCGCTCCGGCGACGCCCCCGCGGCCGCCTTCAGCTACGTCGGTGGCGACTGCGCCGCCGGTGGTCGGTGCCGACGGCATCGGGGACCCGTACTTTCCGCGCGCCGGCAACGGTGGCTACGACGTCACCGCATACGACATCGCAGTTCGCTACGACCCGCCGACTGACCGGCTCGAGGGCCACACCACCATCACCGCCGCGGCCACCGAAAGCCTGTCCCGATTCAACCTGGACCTCAGGTTGCCCGCGTCGGCTGTCACGGTGAATGACCAGCCGGCCACGATCCATCAGGACGGCGGTGAGCTGCAGGTCACCCCGGCTGTACCCGTGCCGTCCGGAGCGCAGATGACGGTGCGGGTGGCCTACGCCGGGGTGCCGTCGAGCGTCTCCGGCGGACCTGGGGTGCACTCGCCGTGGGTGCGCACCCCCGACGGCGCCGTCGCCGTGGGCGAACCTGATATCGCCGCCTGGTGGTATCCCTCCAACGACCACCCGTCGGACAAGGCGACTTTCACGATCACCGCCGTCGTGCCCGCCGGCCTGCAGGTGATCTCCAACGGCGCCCTGCTCGGTGGGCCGGAGGCGGTGGGGCCGGGCCTACAGCAGTGGCGCTGGCAGGAGACCGAGCCGATGGCCACCTACCTGGCTTTCGTCGCGATCGGCAGCTACGACATCGTGCGCCGGGACACTCGCTTCGGTCTGTACCTGGCCGCCTACGATCGGGCCCTCGATCCGGCGATCGCGGATGCGGCACGTGCCTCGGTGGAACAGACGCCGCAGATCATCGAGTTCCTGTCCGGGATCTTCGGCCCGTACCCATTCCGCCAGCTCGGCGGGGTGGTCCCGGACGCCAGCCTTGGTTTCGCGCTGGAGGACCAGACCCGTCCGGTATACGCGCCGACGTTCTTCGATGACGGCCAGAACGTCACAGTGGTGGTGCACGAGCTGGCCCACCAGTGGTTCGGGGACAGCGTCTCGGTCAGCCACTGGAGCGACATCTGGCTCAACGAGGGTTTCGCCACCTACGCTGAGTGGCTGTACTCCGAACGCAACGGCGGCCCCACCGCGGCCCAAACGGCAGCGCAGAACTACGCCCGTCATCCCGCCGGGGACGACTTCTGGCGAACTCCACCGGGAGCTCCCGGTGCGGACTCGGTGTTCAACAACGCGGTGTATGTGCGCGGCGGGATGGCGCTGCAGGCGATCCGAGCCGCCCTGGGCGACCAGAACTTCTTCGCCGCTGTGCGCGCCTGGGCCACCGAGCGAGCCGGTGGCAACGGTTCGGTGCAGGACTTCTTGGCCCTGGTCAAGCACGTCTCCGGCAAGAACGTCGATACCGTCGCGCAGACTTGGTTGGTTAGCCAGGGGCGCCCAGCGGCGCCGCCGGGATAACCAGCCTCGTGAGTGGGATGCAGTGCAATAACACCGCAGTGCCAGAAACACAGTCGCACTCACGACCCCTCCAGGGCGTCGCGGATTGGGACCAGCTTGGCGGCGGCTTCGGCGACCTCGGAGTCGGGATCGGAGCCCGCGACGATTCCGCAGCCGGCGAACAACCGAGCGAACCGACCGATGACCTGGGCGCAGCGCAGCGCGATACCCAGCTCGCCGTCACCCGCGGCATCCACCCAGCCGACCGGACCCGCGTAGCGTCCGCGGTCCATCGCCTCCAGCTCACCGATCGCGTTGACCGCGGCCAGGGTGGGACTGCCGCCCACGGCGGCGGTGGGATGCACAGCGTCGGCCAGGGTGAGCAGCGGCGGCCCCAGGGGGTGCAGTACTCCGCGTACCTCGGTGGCCAGGTGCAGCACGTTGTGCAGTTCCAGCACGCTGGGCGTGGGGGGAACGACCAGTTCGGTGCAGAACGGCTGTAGTGCCTGGGCCAGTGAGTCGACCGCGTAGCGGTGTTCATCGTGGTCTTTGGCCGAGGCGAGTAACTCGACGGCCAGCGCCCGGGCGTTGGCGCCGTCATGCGGCCAGGTGGTTCCGGCCAACACCCTTGAGAGCACCTCGGTGCCGCGCCGGCGCAGCAGCAACTCGGGGGTCGCGCCGACCAAGTGGTCCACCGCGAACGTCCAGCACGACGGGTACCGGGCCGCCAACCCGTGAAGCAGGAACCGGGGATCCAGCGGCTCGTCAGCGACCGCCAGCAAGTCGTGCGCGAGGACCACCTTCGCCGGTGCCGCGCCGTCACGCATCCGCGATACCGCGCGCGCCACCGCATCGCGCCATGCGGTCACCGGTAGCTCACCGTCGAAGTACCGCAGGCCACGGGGGCGGCTCACCGGCACCACCGGACCGGTCGCGCGGCCGGTCTCGAACTCGGTGACCCAGGTCTGCTCGCCGCGCCGGCCGACCACCACTCGCGGCACCACCAGTACCGAGCTGCCCGGGGATTCGTCGAAGGCGAGGCTGGCGAAGGCAACCGGGCCACTGCCCGGAAGACCGACCTCGTCACGGGTGTCGAGCTGGGTGCAGAACGACGCCCACCAGTCCTGGGCCCGGGCGAAGCGGTGCGGTCCTTCGGTGCACACTCGGGCCACTTCCCCCCAGGCCACCAGCCCCTCACCGGCACGGATCCAGGACAGCGCCCCGCGAGGGGAGGGCAACATGTCGAGCAGATCGGTACCGCTGCCCGGCACCAGACGCGAGCGCACGACCAGCCGGTCGGTCAGCGGGGCGGTGGTCACGTCTCCAGCGTATTAGGGCCAGCCGCCGGAGGCGTGTTGCGCGTCGATCTACCGTTGTGATGGCCGCTAAGCTGCCGGCGATGACCGCTCTGGTTACCGGGCCCGTTACCGGGTCCCCACGGCAGACCCGCTACCGCCGGCGATGGCCGGCGTGGTGGATGCTGCCCGCAGCAGCGGCCTTACTGACCGGGCTCATCACGCTGGCGCTGGCAGGCGCGGCGCTCGATGACGCGGCCATCGATGCCCGCACCGGGCACGCCACCGCCCAGGTGCTTGCGGTGACGTCGATCCGGACTCTGGTGCAGTTCACCACGCCCGACGGCAAGATCTACCGCCCGGACGCGGGGCTGGCGTACCCGTCCGGATTGCAGGTGGGGCAGCTGGTCCGGGTGGAATATGACAGCTCCGACCCAACGGGGAACTTGCGGGTTGCTGGGCGCACCTGGGTGCAGGGGGTGGCTCCGGCATTGATCATCCTGATGGTGTTGTGGGTGCTGGTAGTGCCGGCCAGCTGGTGGTTGCGTCGCCGCCAGGCTCGCGCTGCATAGTGTTGGCATCCCTACTACCAACCGAAGGGTGGGCGCGCTGTGCCGAGAGCAGGGCTGGACAAGGATCCTCGCGATGTCGCGGCGATGTTCGATGGGGTGGCGCGCCGCTATGACCTGACCAACACGGTGCTGTCGTTCGGCCAGGACCGGTGGTGGCGAAGGTGTACCCGCGTCGACGTCGCCGCCGGACCGGGCGAACGGGTGCTCGATCTTGCCGCGGGTACCGCGGTCTCCACCGTAGAGCTGGCTCGCGCCGGTGCGTGGTGCGTGGCCGCGGACTTCTCGTTGGGAATGCTGCGCGCGGGCCTACACCGCAAGGTGCCGCTAGTCGGAGCCGACGCGTTGGCGTTGCCATTCGGCGACGGGGTGTTCGACGCGGTCACGATCTCCTTCGGCCTGCGCAACGTGGCGGACCCCGGCGCCGCGCTGGCTGAGCTGGTCCGGGTTACCCGGCCCGGCGGGCGGCTGGTGATCTGTGAGTTCTCCACTCCCACCTGGCGGCCGTTTCGCACCGTGTACCTGGAGTACCTGATGCGCGCGCTGCCGGAGGTCGCCCGGCGGGTGAGCAGTAACCCGGAGGCTTACGTCTACCTCGCCGAGTCCATCCGCGCCTGGCCCGATCAGGGCGCGCTAGCGCAGCGAGTGGCTGCCGCAGGCTGGACCGACGTCGGGTGGCGCAACCTCACCGGAGGCATCGTCGCGCTGCACCGGGCCGTCAAGCCCGCCGCCAGCTAGAAACTGCACCGGAAGCAGAAAAGGACGCGTCGTAACACTCTGCCAGGCCTGAGCGACTCATTGGTGAGCCGGTGGAGTTCACGCGAGGTTACTGCTCCTGTGGGGGGAAAATATGGGTCGAAGTTTCGATAGCACCGCCACCGCTCGTAGGTGGACTCTGGCCGAGAAGCTTCTCGCGATTCTTACGGCTCTTCTTGCGCTGGGATCAGCGGCCCTTGGCGGCTCCTCGCTGTATCAAGTGGGTTTGGCGATCAAGTGATGATCAAATGGTGTGGTCCCGGCGTGGCGGGTTGACGAGGGGGTGATGGTTTCGTTGGCTGCGTGACTGTCCGTGATAGTCGTGTAGCAGGGGGTCGCTGGA
>JAICSB010000627.1 GCA_025937115.1 Pseudonocardiaceae bacterium
TATACATGTAGTCGCGCTCCTCGTCGGTGACCATTTCCAGGGTCAGCTCGTCGTGGTTGCGCAGGAAGATGCCCCACTGGGCACCGGACGGGATGGCCGGAGTCTGGGCCAGGATCTCCGAGATCGGGAACCGGGACTCCCGACGGACTGCCATGAAGATGCGCGGCATCAGCGGGAAATGAAAGGCCATGTGCGCTTCGTCGCCGCCCACTGCGGGATCGCCGAAGTACTCCACCACATCAGCGGGCCACTGGTTGGCCTCGGCCAGCAGCACCCGGTCAGGGAACTCGTCGTCGACCACCTTGCGGCAACGCTTGAGGAATTCATGGGTGCGGGGCAGGTTCTCGCAGTTGGTGCCCTCCTCCTCGAACAGGTAGGGCACCGCGTCGAGCCGGAAGCCATCAATACCCAGATTCAGCCAGAAGCGCAGCACATCGAGCATCGCCTCGCCGACCTCAGGGTTGTCGTAGTTGAGGTCGGGCTGGTGGGAAAAGAACCGGTGCCAGTAGAATTGGCCGCGCACCGGGTCATAAGTCCAGTTCGATGTCTCAGTGTCGACGAAGATGACGCGGGCTTCCGGGTAGCCGGTGTCCTTGTCGCTCCAGACGTAGAAGCCGCCGTAGGGTCCTTTTGGATCACGGCGGGACTCCTGGAACCAGGGATGCTGGTCAGAAGTGTGGTTCATGACCAGATCTGTGATTACCCGGATGCCTCGCTTGTGCGCCTCATTGAGCAGCTCCACGAAGTCCTCAACCGTGCCGAACTCGGGTAACACGGCCCGGAAATCGGAGATGTCGTAACCACCGTCGCGCAAGGGGGATGCATAGAACGGCGGCAACCACAGGCAGTCGATGCCCAGCCACTCCAGGTAGTCGAGCTTGGCGGTCAGACCGATGAGGTCGCCGGTGCCGTTGCCGTCGTGGTCGTGAAAGGCCCGCACCAGCACCTCGTAGAAGACCGCCCGCTTGTACCAGTGCGGGTCGGTAGGGGCGGCCTTCGCGTGGTCGAAGTCGTCGGCTTGCGGTTCTACCAGGTAGCCGTCGGACAGTACGGCCTCGCCGGTACGCGGGACTCCTTCCAGGTCGGGGGTGGGTTCGGTACGGAGATCGGCAGACGACATCAGCGGTGACCTTCGTGGGAGGGTGAACGAGCGTTGTCGCGTGGGCCGGAGCTGCTCAGGGGACTCCCACCAGTCGTACCGGTCTGAGCGCGGCAATGCAAAAGGAAGTTCGCTACCGTTTGTCAAACGCCTATGGCGGCTCGGACGTGATCGGAAAGGCTGGGCGACGATGGTGAGTGACCGGGTGCCGGTGCGGCGGTTGCCGGCGTGGACCTGGGCCGAGCAGCAGCCCACCTGGCGCGACGCCCGCCCGGGGCTCATTGAGGCAGCGCTGAAACGAGCGCAGGCCAGGCCCTCGGGCAACTGGTATGTGCTCGCCGGGAGCCGGGAGATCCGCAGCGATCGACCTTTCGGGCGGACCATCGCGGGTGTCGAAGTAGTGGCCTGGCGCACCCCTGACGGCGCGCTGCACGCCGGCCCGGGGGAGTGTCCACACCTCGGTGCGCCACTGTGCCGGGCTGCGGTGACGGGCGGGGAACTGGTGTGCCGCTGGCACGGCCTCGCGATCGGAGCGCGCGGCGTGCCGGGGTGGGACCCGTTGCCGGCCCACGACGATGGGGTGCTGGCCTGGGTGCGATTGGACGCGGTGGGTGGGGAGGATCCGCTGCCTGCACCGGTGCTGTCCCGCCGGCCTGACCTGCAGACCAGCCTGGATGCGGTATACACCGGGATCGGCCGCTGCGAGCCGGAAGACGTGGTCGCCAACCGGCTCGACCCGTGGCACGGCAGCTGGTTTCACCCGTATTCCTTCGTCGGGCTCCGGGTTTTGGAGGAGCCCACCGAGCAGACCGATCAGTTCGTGATCGAGGTCGCCTTCCGGCTCACCCGGAGGTTCGGGGTACCGGTGCGGGCCGCGTTCAGTTGTCCCGAACCGCGCACGGTGGTGATGGACATCCTGGATGGCGAAGGTGCCGGCAGCGTCGTGGAAACCCACGCCGTCCCGCTGGGCGTCGACGACGCCGGTCACCCACGCACCGCGGTGATCGAGGCGACCATCGCCAGCTCGCCTCGCCCGGGCTTCGCAGTTGCCCGCCGCGGCGCGCCGCTGATGCGCCCGGCGATGCGCTGGGCCGCCGCCCGGCTGTGGCGTGACGACCTGGCCTATGCGCGACGTCGCTACGAGTTGCGTACCACCGGACGGTGGCCAGGCTGAGCGTGGCCGCCTAGCTGAACCGGGCCGCGGCGGCGCGCAACGGCGCGA
>JAICSB010000344.1 GCA_025937115.1 Pseudonocardiaceae bacterium
ACCGTCTCCACACCAGATCCAAAGGTTGGCCCATCGCGAAGTCAAGAGCCAGATGTACTGTGCACTGTGGTCGCCTATGCCACAAACGCCATGTCCGCCCCGTCCATCCGCAATAGTTACACTGTCCCCGCTTGTTGACATGGTGTTGCCTGAGCAACATGACCGCACTCGCAAGCAACCGCACCGTCTGGTCTTCGATGACTGGCTGCGGGATCGGTTCATTAGCACTGAGCTGGTCTGCCAGTGCCTCAAGCTGTTCTAAAAGCAACCGATAGCGGGTCTGCCAGACGTTGCTCACGGCTCCCAGTCAGGCGAAACGGTATGCGCCGGAAGGGTAAGTGGTCCGTTGGCAAGAACCTCACCCTCTATAACCGTTGCGCCGTTGTCGTCGGCACGTCGCAGCAACCACTCGCCGGCGGCGATCAGACGATGGGCATAGTGTGCCTGTTCGGCAGTACCGACACTGCCCTCGATGATGCGCAGGGCCAATGGCGCCATAGCACTGTTGAGCCGGGCCAGTTCGGCCAACAGTTCGCGATCTTCCCTGATCACAGCGTTTCACCCGGGTCGCCAGGTAGTGTCAGCTCAGGAGTACCGAAGGCTGCTGCTAGCTCACGGCGCAGGGATATGGCGTCGGACGAGGTGAGATATGCGTTCGGCCCTTCTCTCCAGCCCTGGAGGAACAGCCCTCCGCCGTACATGTCGGCGATGAGTACCGTGGGTGGCACGGCAGTACCCGGCCGGATGCTGGGATCGATGCCCGGCTGGCGGGTGCTGTAGCGCTGGTGATTGGTGTCCCGGTCACCAGGGCCGCCTTGATGCTGCATGTGTTCTTAGCCCGTCTGTGCGGTGTGTTGCCTGGACGGCACCCAGGACCGGGGACACCGGGCGTGGCGGAAGCGGGGTCGGGGGCAGTCCCGCGTGGGACACACCAGCTCAGCGTGCAACCCGGCCCTGGGGCCATGGGAGAGAGCAAAGAGCGTGGCCGCTGACGTGGGCAACGACGCGAACCACGATCACGTACCTGTTCACGTTGCCGACTACCCTGGGCGGACCAGGAAGGAGGCCAGGTGAGCCGGGAACCGGAAGCCGTGATGGAGCAGCACCGTCAGCTCGGCGCCGCACTGGCTACGTTCCGGCAAGCAGGGGCGCTGACCCAGGCCGAGGTTGGAACGGACACCGGCTACGACCGGACCTCGATCAACAAGATTGAGCGTGGTCACCAGTTGCCGGATCGGCCGTTCTGGCAGGCCGTGGACCGGTTGCTTCAGGCCGAGGGCGCGCTGGTGAAGCACTATGACGACCTGGTTGCGAATAAACGTAAATATGCCGACGGACAGCGGCGGTCCAATCGGGCACACCATCAGGCGGACGCGCAGCGGTTGCGCCGTGCAGGGCAACCGATGGTCCCCGCATCGCTGTGTGCTGCCGAGAATGAATTTGCAGTCTCGACGGCACCAGCCCTTTCCCTCCCGATAACCTCTTATGCCGACACGACCTACCTCGACGCGGTTCACCAGCACATCTGGCACATTGTCGAGTTGGACAATCGCTTTGGTGGCAGTGACTTGGCTCGCTTGGCCGTACGGTTCTTCCGCTCGCTGCATCAGCAACTTGGCACGGGTGCCTACGAACCGGCTATTGAACGTGACCTACAGGCAACAGCCGGCGAGCTGGCCGAAGTTGCCGGATGGCTCCTTTATGATGCCGATCGCCAAGACGATGTGCGGCGAATGAATCATGAAGCGCTCTATTTCTCCCGGCTGGCCGGCGACCGGCGTATGGAGTTGCTGACACTGCAGAATGCAAGTATGCACGCTGGTCATATCGGACGGCCCCGGGAGGCACTCCACCTTGCCCGCTCAGTGCTGGAGAGTCGGGACCGGCTCTCACCACGAGTCAGAACACTCTTTCTAGTACGCAAAGCTCGTGCGCTGGCACAAGGCGGTGACGAGCGTGCACTCAGACTGTTTAACGAGGTGCGCTCCCACTATAAAGACGGTGTGCGAGAGAGTGACCCAAAATGGGCGTGGTGGGTTGATGAGCGTGAGCTTGCCTGGCACGAGGGTATGGCACTGGTTGACCTTGGGCGTCCCGGCGAGGCGGTTGAAAAATTCGAGCACTCGGTCTGGGGGAAAACGGCACGCCAGATGCGTGGTCGCTACCTGCATCTGGGATATTTGCTTAGTGCACAGGTGCAGGTGGGCGCATG
Source organism: Pseudonocardiaceae bacterium (assembly GCA_025937115.1). The sequence goes on from JAICSB010000344.1 coordinate 2,213, forward strand.
GAGCGATGCCGAGAAGACTATGCGCCAGATCGCGACCATGGTCAGCGATGTGTCCTCCATTCGAACGGTTGTCCTACTCACCGCGATACTGCCCAAACTGCAACAGGAGCAGGTACCAGTAAGTACACGAGAAATTGCTGAGCAGTTGAGGATGCTCTTGGACCAGGCTGCCTAAACCCCTCTTCAAGGAGCGCCGTGCCCGTCGACGACGAGCGAAGTATTCAGACTAATTCCGAGCTTGACCAACACTTTCTCAGCAACCCTGTCAAGCTGGCCTTGCTTGTCGAAGGGGCACGAATTCAGCCGACTGACCACGTGGTGGAGGTAGGCGCCGGTATCGGGACAGTGGCGGAACGCATACCAGTGTGTGAACGTTTGACGGCCATTGAGTACGACGGGAACCTCATTTCCCATTTGCAAAAAAGGGTCCCGCGCGCCCATGTTATTCAAGGTGACGCTTTACGGATCTTGCCTACGATGCGCTGTGATGTATTATTGAGCAACTTGCCATGGAGGTTGACACCTAGCCTTGTCGGCTTGCTGCCAAGTCTGGACTTTCGGGTAGCGCTTGTGACAGTGTCATCTATTGACAAACTGGTATCGTTGAAAGGCGCTTTTATGCTTGAATCTGTGACGGTGCTTGAACCTGATGACTTCTGGCCCCAACAGGGAGGGAGGGCTGTGGTTGTAAGAATTACCCGAGGGCAAGTGTCTGCGGATTAGCGCAAGCTACGAGGCCCTTACTGGCTCAGTCTTCTGTCGCCGCTGTGCGCTGGCAGTCCGCCGCCTGCTGAATACCCATCAGATCGGCTATCCGGGCGAGAACAGTTGGATCTTCAACCGAGCGGGAAGCCCCTGCGTCAATCGTGTGCGGATCACCCACGCTTCCAGATCGGCTTCGGGGTAAATGGGAGGATCTGAGGGCTTCATCGGTTGCTGCCTTGACTCGTATGTCTGCCCTTAAAGGCGTCGAGCTGCTCGACCGGGTGGATCTTCGGGTGGCGATGCGTCCGGTTAAGGACATGGGTGCGTCCGACGCTGAGCCGGAGAGCACCGCGATCGTGCGCGCCCGGGTGGGTGCGTTGCATCGGAGCTTGGTCACGGTGAGAGGGTGGATCGCACCCCGCGGTTGGCGTGGGCAGTGGCTAACCTCTGCGAATCAGCGGGCGGCATGACAACAGGCCATCGGGAGCTGCGGGGGCGCGCGCCTATCTCGGCCAGAGCGCGTCTCGGAGCGCCTGCGCTATCACTTCACCCTGACACTTCGCATGAACCTCCTGCATTGCGCACTCCACTTATCCACACCCGCGCGGTTGTCCACAGACCTGTCCTCGCGACGTCGACCTCGCTGCCCAGCCCCGGCAGCCTTATGGCAAAAGATCGCCGAGGGACGGAGAGATCGAGATGGAGACGACGGCGCAGCCGGCGGACCGCCGTAGCGACGAGCTGGGCAAGCGGGGGGAGGACCTGGCGGCGGACTATCTCGCCGGCACCGGGCTTGTGCTGCTCTCGCGTAACTGGCGGTGCCGCGACGGCGAGGTTGATCTGATCGCAACCGATGGCGAGCGCCTCGTCATCTGCGAGGTGAAGACCCGGTCGGGGACCGGGTACGGGGAACCGTCCGAGGCTGTGACGCCGGCGAAAGCGGCTCGGATCAGGAGGGTCGCGGCGCAGTGGCTGCGCACGTATCGAGTCGGCTGGTGTGAGATCCGGTTCGACATCGTGGCGGTGATGTGTCCCCCGGACGGTCCGATGACCGTGGAACATCTCCAAGGTGCGTTCTGATGTCGCTGGCCAGCGCTTGGGCGGTAGCGCTGCACGGGGTTGACGGGATGCTGGTGGAGATCGAGGCCGACATCGGTCCGGGACTGCCGGGGCTGCACATGGTTGGCCTGCCCGATACCGCCTTGTCCGAGGCGCGCGACCGGGTGCGGGCCGCGGTGCTCAACTCGGGTGAGCGGTGGCCGTCGCGGCGGATGACGCTCGCGCTGTCGCCTGCCACCCTGCCCAAGGGCGGGAGCAGCTATGACGTCGCACTGGCGTGCGCCTTGCTGGCCGCTGACCGTCGGATTCCCGGCGAGCGGCTGTGCGGGTTGGTGTTGATCGGGGAGCTGGCCCTCGACGGCCGGCTGCGCCCGGTACGCGGGGTGCTGCCCGCAGTGCTTGCGGCGCGTCAGGTCGGCATCGGTCA
>JAICSB010000447.1 GCA_025937115.1 Pseudonocardiaceae bacterium
CCCCGAGTTCCGCGGCTGCACCGCACCCTCGATTACCCGCATCATGGAAATCTTCGCCGACCTCACCCGCCACCACCTACACCGCGACGGCCAACTCGTCCAGACCTTCCAACCCGAACTTAGCCCACTACACCAACAGGTCCTCCAGCTACTCGACGTCCCCACCACCAGCTACACCGGCCCGACTGACAGCCCATGACCACCCGGTGGGGGCGCATATCGGACCCGAGAAGTGCGGAAAGCGCGCTGGAGGGCGAGAAGATCACCGTGCGGGTCACGGTCGGCCCGGCCATCGGCCGGGTGAGTGGGGTGCTGCCGCTGGCCGACATGCCCCATCAGAAGCGCTTGACGTCCGATCCGAACGGTGCACAGTGGACAGTGTGGCCGGGCCGCTGGGGCCGCTGGCCGATCGGCCCACTGCACCTCCGCGTCAGCGCGGCGAGCGGCCTGCTGCAGGCGGATCTCGTACTGCCGCTACCTGAGATCACAGTGTACCCCGCGACTCCTCGCTTGGACCTGCTGCCGAGCGCCGAGCGGCTGGCCCGGCAGATCGGCGACCATGTCGCGACGATCACCGGCCACGGTGGGGAGTTCGCCATGGTCCGCGCACTTCAACCGGGCGACTCAGCCCGCCACATCAACTGGGCACTGTCGCTGCGCCGTCAGGAGCTACACGTCAACCAGCGGTGGGCCGAGCGTGCGCTGGACGTGGTCGTCGCGGTGGACACCTTCTCCGATGTCGGCCCACCGGGCCGCCGGACGCTGGACGTCGCGGTCCGGGGCGCTGCCGCGACGGTCGCCGGTTACCTGCGTCACCACGACCGGGTCGGCGTCGTGGTGCTCGGCGGCATGCTGCGCTGGATCGGCCCCGATTCCTCGGGGCGACAATTTTACCGGATCGTCGAGTACATCCTGGACATGCCGCGCTGGGAAAGCGTCGTGGATCCGAACATCGACCGCGTCCCGCGCCAGGCGTTGCCGCCCGGAGCGCTGGTCGTCGTGTTCTCACCACTGTTGGACAAGCGCGCGCTGCACGTGGTGACAGACCTGCGGCAGCGCGGGTTCCCGGTCGTGGTCGTGGACGTACTCACCTGCGAGCCACCCGTGGAAAGCTACGAATCGTCGCGGTTGGCGCTGCGGCTGTGGCGGCTGGATCGGATAGCCCTGCGCCACGGTCTGGCCGAGCTCGGGGTCCCCACGGTGCGCTGGGATGGCACGGAATCGCTGGACTTGGATCTGGGACCGCTGCGACGGCGCCCCGTCGTGAGGATGCGGCGATGATCCGGCGACCCGGCAGGGGGGATCTGCCCGCGGCGCTGGCCGGCGCTGCGATGCTGGCCTGGTCCGCGGTAGCTGTCGGCCCCTGGGTCGTGGTGGCAGCGTTGGGTGTGCTGGCCGCCGCGGTCACCGCGTTTCGCTGGCCCGGCACGGTTGCGGCTGCGGCTGCTGTCGTGGCACAGCTTACGCGCGGCCCGTCGGTCGTGGATGGACTTGTGGCGGGGTTACTGGTGGCCACCTATCTGGTGTTGCTCGACGGCATACCACGCGTGGAAGGTCTCATACAACTGGCGGTCGGTGCCGCCCTGACGACGTTTATCGTCCTCGCGGTGGTGCTGTGGGCGGTGCGGCCTTCGGTGTGGTGGGTGCTGGCGGCTAGCGTCGCGGCGCCCCTGGCGTTGTTGTTGGCCAGCTCGGGACAATCGTGGCGGATAAGCTGGCCGCGGGCTTCGTCGCGGCGGGGCCGGTTGCGCGGATGATCGCGGCGTTCGCTCCGGCCGCGAACCGCGGTGCTCGGGCGGCGCCGATACCATCGGCGTCATGCCTTCGCCCTCGAGCAGGTCCGGTCGCGACAAGGCTGCACGGGCACCTGGCCAGGGCAGCGGCAAACGTCGGGCCGGCCGGATGAGCACGGTGGCCGAGACTTCAGCAGGCGGAGTGGTGGTGGACACCGAGACCGGGCAGGCTGCCGTGATCGGTCGGTTGGATCGGCGCGGTCGACTGATGTGGTCGCTACCCAAAGGCCACGTCGAGCAAGGCGAGACCGTGGAGCAAGCGGCCGTGCGCGAGGTGGCCGAGGAGACCGGGATCAATAGCGCCGTGGTGGCCGCCCTGGGTAGCATCGACTACTGGTTTGTCGCCGAAGACCGCCGGATCCACAAGACGGTGCACCACTTCCTGCTACGCGCGGTGGGCGGCGAGTTGTCCGGTGCCGACCACGAGGTCACCGAGGTGGCCTGGGTACCGCTGGCTGACATGCCGGCGCGGTTGGCCTACGCCGACGAGCGCCGGCTGGTGCAGCGCGCCGCCACGATGCTCGCGGACTCGGCGTGAGCGCATGACTGCCAGATGTCATTGGCGGCAATTCGCCAGATCGGACGGCTCACGGGTGGCGCAGCAGTGGAACAAAGAGCACTAGCGCCAGCGCCTGGGTGATCACCGTGAAGATGATCAGAGCGTGGATGGAGTGGTCGTACAGGGCGCCCAGGATCGTGCCACCGGCCAGCCAGGCGAGGCCGTAGGCCGCGGTGAAGGTGCCGTAACCGACTCCACGGCGGGCGGCGGGGACCATGTCTGCGACGGCTGCGCGCATGGTGGACTCGTGCACCCCCATCGCCGCGCCCCAAACGATCGCACCCACCCAGACCAGCACCGCGGATGGCGAGAAGGACAGGAATGCCAACGCGGCGGCGAGCACCGGGAGCACCACCAGACCGCGCAGGCCGATCCGGTGATTGACAATGCCCAGTGCCGGCCGGTCCGGTCGGACAGCCGCCCGGTGCCTAGCCGCAGCACCAGCGCAGCCGCCTCGCCGAACCCGGTCACGAACCCGACGACGAGCGCGCTGGCGCCCATCGTGGCCAGAAACGGGCCGACGATCGCGCGAGCACCCTCGTAAACGAAGTCCGCCAGGCAGCTGACCAGGCCAAAGGCCAGCACGAACCGTAGCGGGGACAGCCGGTTAGCCGCCGGCTGCACCGTCACGCGAGTGCGGCCACGACCGCGAGCACCGCGAGCAGAGCGATCAACATATAGCCCAGGTAGGCGTCGAGCCGGCCGTTCTGCATTCTCTTCGCGGTGCGCACCAACCACAGCAGTGGTCGGCGCATCGGGCGGTACAGGAACCGCTCGACCACCTCGACGACGTCGTTGGTGTAGCCGATGTGGGCTCCCGCGGCGTCGCGGTGCGGGTCGCCGGTGCGCCCGCCGGTCTCCCGCTCCAAAACAGTGAGCTCAGATCGGGTGAGCAGCAGGTTGGCCAGCACCTTGCGGGTCGGGTTGGCGAACCCGAAGGGCGTGTACTGGTTCTCGCCGGCCACTCCGCCGGTCGCCGAGCGCCAGGCCGGTACCCGGCGCACCGCGAACATCCGCCCGCCCGCGAAGACAACGCTCATACCCAGCACCCCCAACAGCAGCACCGGCATCACGACGACGAGCCAAGACGGCGACAGCGCGGAGAACTCGGAGTACACCGGCTGCAGCACCCACTCCGATTTCAGCGCCCCGGCGGCGACGTCTCG
>JAICSB010000527.1 GCA_025937115.1 Pseudonocardiaceae bacterium
TCGATAGTCGCCGGCCTGCGCGTTGTCGGCGAAACCCTCGCCAGACCAATGCGTCGCGACCAGCGCGGCCGCAGCGTGCGGCTGCCGCCGTTCGGGCGCCAGATCGAACAACGCCCGCAATGCGGTGTGCACCACCGCGCCCAGCGTGTTGTGTGCCCAGGCACCGCCCCGCGCAGGCGCGGGACGATCCAGGTACGCCATCCGGTAGCGCCGGCGACAGCCGGTCCAGGTGCTGAGCTTGGCGGGAGTCAGCCGCACCAGCGGGCGGGGCAGACCGCCGAGTTGCAGCTCGCCCTGCGCTCGCGGTGCCATCGCGCCTACCGTACTCGTAAGCCGATCAGCCGGTCACCGCGGCGACGCGGCTGCTCGCCGCCAGCTCCTCGATTCGCTCCAGTGCCTCCGGGTCAGTCGTCTCTTGACCTAGCGACACCGTTTTGTTCCTACCGTGGTAATCGCTGCTGCCGGTCACCAGCAGGCCCAGCTCGGCCGCGAGATCGCGCAGCGCCGCGCGATCGCCATCGGCATGGTCGGGATGATCTACTTCCACCCCGGCGAGCCCCTCAGCGGAAAGTTCAGCGATCACCGAGAGATCGATGACCGGTCCCCGGCTGCGAGCTGCGGCGTGCGCCAGGACCGCAACTCCGCCTGCGGTGCGAACCATCCGGATCGCGGCGTGAACGTCGGTATCGACCCGGCCGATGTAGTACGGGCCGCCGGTATTGAGAAAACGGCGGAAGGCCTCGTCGACGCTGCTCACGACGCCCGCCGACACCAGTGCCCGGGCGAGGTGCGGACGCCCGACGGGAGCTTCCGGCGGCAGGCTGGCGAGAAACTGGTCAGGATCCACCGGGAAGCCGTCGGCGGCCATCTGCCGTGCCATGACGCACAACCGCACGCGTCGCTCGTCGCGCAGCCGCGCCTGCTCGGCGATGATCGCCGCCGAGGTGGGATCGAATAGGTAACCGAGCAAGTGCACCGAGACGTCACCGCCCTTACCGTCCGGCGCGATGCAGGAGAACTCCGCGCCCCGGATCAGCCGAAGGCCTACCGGCAACGCTTCGACAGCGTCGTCCCATCCCGCGGTGGTGTCATGGTCGGTCAGGGCAAGCACGTCAATACCAGCTGCCGCAGCGGCCACGACGAGCTCCGCGGGGGTGTCCGTTCCATCGGACGCGGTGGAGTGGGCGTGCAGGTCAATACGCATGACCGCAGTCTTCACCGGCTATCGCTACCGGCCTTAGGAGCCTGGCCATCCCGGGCGCGGCCAGCGCCTGCGACGAGAGCTGCGCGGTGGCTGCAGCATGTGTGACTGAGGCTGCTTCTTCTCGCCGAAGATCAACCCGGAGATCGCCTGAAAAACCTCCTCGGGCCTGGGCAAAAAGTAAATCCACTCCAGGTCCTGCTTCTGCCCGGCCGACTCTATCCGGAGCGTGCCGTAACCGAGTATCTGCCCGAAAAAGGGCCTCATGAAGCTCATGTCGGTCACCTTGGTGATCGGCATCATGGAGTTCTTCGTCTCGATGATGCCGCTGGTGACCATGAATCTTTTGTCGGTGACGATGATGACCTCAACCCACCACTCGAGCACCTGCCAGGCGAAACGCAGCAATGCCCCGACCGCTATGTACCAGAGCAATGACTGCACCAGCCACAGACCATCCGCGACGCCGCCGACCAGGCGGGACAGTAAGTACGCCCCGAGCACGATTCCGAAGGTGATCAGCAGGTCTTTGAGCAGCACTGCCCAGTGCCGTCGCACCCGGATCACTCGCCGCTCGATCGTAGGATCGAGCAGCACGTGGGAATGTCGACCGAACATCTCAGCGCCGCCAGAACGTTCTCGCGTTCACCCTGACCCACCTTGTCTCGCCGCTGCAGGCAGCGCAACGCGGTCGTAGCCGGGCTGTTCCGTCCACGATCTGTGAGTGTTGTACCGCAGCGGAGTCGACCGTACGTCCCGACACTCCCGAAGGGTACTACCATCCCTGCGGATGACAGGCTCGGCAGCACAGCGCATCAGGTGCGTCGGGGCGGTGCTGCTCGATGATGCCGGCAGATTGCTGCTGATCCGAAGGGCGCACGAGCCGGGACGTGGCCGTTGGTCGGTGCCCGGTGGCCGGGTTGAGAGCGGCGAGACCGATCAGCACGCGGTGATCCGCGAGGTGGCCGAGGAGACCGGGCTGACAGTTGAGGTCACGCGTTGGCTGGGAGATGTGCAACGCGACGGACCGGATGGTGCAGTGTTCGACATCCACGATTACCGCTGCCGGGTGACCGGAGGTGCCCTATCCGCCGGCGACGACGCTGATGGAGTCCGCTGGTGCGACGCGGAGACCCTGGCGACTCTGCCCGTCGTCACAGGCCTCATCGAGGCCCTCGCCGGCTGGCAATGCCTTCCCCGCTGAGAGCGGTCAGCCAGCCGCCGCGCCTGGCCCCATGGCCAGTTTCGCCAACATGTCACGAGCCTGTTCGGCATGTCGCGGTTGACACAGCACGTCGTAACGTCCGGCTACCAATTGACTCGCCGACGCGAAGTCCCGGCGGCCGCGGGTCGCCGCATACCCGGCGGCGGCGAACACCGTTCCGAACACCGCGCCGGTGGCCACTCCTACCAAGATCGGAATCACCCCGGTCCCGGCCTGAGTCGCGAACAGACTCAGTAACACCCCCACGAACAGGCCGAACCAGGCACCCGACGCCGCCCCCTGGCCGATCACCCGGCCCCAGGTCAACCGTCGCAGTACCCGCTCCACCAGCATCAGGTCCACTCCGACGATCGTGACCTCGGCGACCGGAAACTGGTTATCGGCGAGATGGTCCACGGCACGCTGCGCCTCGGCGTAAGTAGCGTAGGAGCCGATCGGCCAGCCGGTCGGAGGGGTGGGCAGGCCAGGCATCTGGCCGTAGCCGCTGAACGGACTGGTCA
>JAICSB010000219.1 GCA_025937115.1 Pseudonocardiaceae bacterium
CTGGACTATGTCGCCGACGTGGGTGATGGGTGGAACTCGACATACACCGTGGCCCGGCTGTTAGCCACCGAGGAAATCAAGCTCGACTGGGACGGTGAGACCCACGCCACTCAGCGGGGGCGGATTCTCGTCATGGGGGGCGACCAAGTGTACCCGGTGCCCAACGCCGCGGAGTACGAGAACCGCATGCTCGGTCCGTACCGTGCGGCCCTGCCGGGTGTTTCCGGCGAAGCTCCTGAGCTGTTCGCCATTCCGGGAAGCCACGACTGGTACGACGGACTGGTCAACTTCACCAGCGTCTTCTGCCGCAACCACTGGATCGGTGGATGGAAAACGCGTCAGCGTCGGAGCTACTTCGCGCTCAAGCTTCCGAACCGCTGGTGGCTGTGGGGCATCGACATCCAGTTCGGGGCCTTCATCGACGAAGCCCAACTGCAGTACTTCGCTGACGTCGCCGTCGACCAGGTGCAGCCCGGGGACCGCATCATTTTGTGCATGGCCAAGGAGGTCGAGAGCGGCAGGAAGCAGGCCGAGATCCATTCCGACCGGGATGTGGAGTACCTCGAGCGTGAGATCATCCAGCCCTGTGGCGCCCAGCTGTTGCTGTACCTCAAGAGCGGGAAGCACTACTACGCCCGCTACGAAGAGGAGGATGGCGTTCGCCAGCACATCACCTCGGGCGGCGGCGGCGCCTTTTTGCATCCCACCCACAACCTCCCCGAGCGCATGGACCTCCCCGGAGCGCACGGAACCAGCGCCTACCGTAGAGCCGGCACGTATCCCGCACCGGCCGTATCAAAACGGCTGAGGAAGCGGATCTGGCTGCTTCCTGTCTACAACCTTCCCCTTGCCGCAGTGTTCGGCACCGTGCAGGTGTTGTTGGCGTTCATGCTGGGACTGCATCTCGGAGACCGTCACGTCGCGCTCGGCCTCGGGGACTTGCTACTCGCTCTGTGGGAGAGTCCGACGTCCTTCCTGCTCAGCCTGCTCATGGTCGTGTCCTTGGCTGGGATGGTGCGTTTCGCGCACGACGCGAGTGGCGCCCGCCGATTTATGCTGGGAATGGTCCATTCGACGCTGCAGCTGGCGGGCGTGGCCGGAGTCATGATCGCCGCCTCGTGGCTGTCGTCTGCCTTCGGGCTTCGGGGGGTGTGGTCCTTAATTGCTTTCATCGGTCTGGTCGGCCTGGTGGGTGGTATCGGGGGAATGGTGGGGATGTCGGCCTACCTCTGGGCCACCAACTGCCTTGGCCTGCACGGAACCGAGGGGTACGCATCCCTGCACCATCAGGACCTGAAGCATTTTCTCCGACTGCACATTCAGGCCGACGGCGTCCTGACGGTTTACCCGATAGGCATCGACCGAGTCGCCCGGAAGTGGACTCTATGCCCGGACGCGCCTGCACATGAGCCGTGGTTCGCCCCACAGGGCTCTGAACCCGAACCGCACCTCATTGAAAAGCCAATCGCGATCAGCGGTCATCCGAGCTCAGAAGACTCCGAGGCTGATCCACCACGTATACCGTCATCATAAGGAAATCTTGTTCCCATGACAGGCCGCTCCATATAGTCGCGCCCGCTGTGGGCGGGACCGCCGCGAAGCACGCACCGGACCTGCGGGATCGGGACACGACTGGTGGTGTCAGGTGCCCGGTCCAGCCGGTATGTACTGGGCATGGGCGACTCCGATACGCGCGAGCGTGACAGCCAGCGTGAGTACGAGACACACTGCCAGCTAAGCGATTCTTCCCGCCAGCTCGCCGAGCTGGAGTTGTCCCTGCGCCGCTGCGCTCGGTTCGGGTGGTGATGTGCATGTTTGTTGTCGTCGGGGAGGCGCTTGTCGACCTGGTCGGCCAGCGCGGAGGCCGGACGTTCGTCGCCCATCCGGGCGGTAGCCCGGCTAACGTCGCGCTCGGTCTGGCGCGGCTGGGTGTTCCGGTGACGCTCATGACGCGCCTCGGACACGACGAGCTCGGTGAGATTATTTTTGAGCATCTGCGGGCCAGTGGCGTCCGCGTTGACGGGGGTTCCGCTCAGGACACCTCGACCAGCCTCGCCATCGCGACGCTCGCCGCGGGTGTCGCATCCTACGACTTCCGGATCGAATGGGACATGCCTGCCCTCGCGCCCCTGCCGATCGAGACCCGCTGCCTGCACACCGGTTCGCTGGCGACGGCCCTGCCGCCCGGCAACGTGAACGTCATGGACCTGGTCGAGCGGGAGCGCACGAGGGGTCGGGTGACGATTTCCTACGACCCGAATGTACGCCCGGCGCTGCTGGGTGACGCGGCGCGGGCGAGGGCGGGCATCGAGCGTCTGGTCGCCCTCTCCGACGTTGTCAAGGTCAGCGACGAAGACCTTCGGTGGCTCTATCCCGACCAGCCCGATGAGCTCGTGGCACAGAACTGGCTGGGGTCAGGACCGGCCCTTGTGGTGGTGACCCGCGGTGGGATGGGGGTCTACGCCGTCTCCGCCGGCCTTGAGTTGCACCGACCGGCCGTGCCGATTGACCTGGTGGACACCGTCGGCGCGGGTGATTCGTTCACCTCCGGGCTTCTCGAGGCGCTGCACCGGGCCGATCTGATCGGCGGTCCGCGCCGCGCGGCGGTAGCGGCGATCGACGAGTCGACCCTGGCCAGCGTCGTGGAGGCGGCGACCCTGACCGCGGCGATCACATGTTCCCGGCCGGGTGCCAACCCGCCGACACGAGCGGAGATCGACGCGCTGCTCGCGGCCCGGGACTGCTCCAGCGACGCGACGGGCGCTGGACGTGGCCACTTGCCGACCGCCTGAGGTCCACCACTGAGGGGTCCGCCACGGGACGTGACCCTGGCACGTCGGGCGGCGAAGGGAGACCCGCAATGAGCACAACGGAGCAGCCGGCGGGCGCAAGCCGGGCGACCACTCAGCCAGACCGAACCATCTATCCGTTGGTCTACCAGAACATGATCGTGCTGTTCGCGGTTGTGATCTGCTGCTTCACCGCATGGGGAATCGCCGCGGACATGACCGCTCCCATGGTGGCGGCCTTCAAGCGAATCTTCACGATGAGCACGTTCCAGGCTTCGCTGGTGCAGTTTGCCTACTACGGGGCCTACTTCGCGCTCGCCCTTCCGGCGGCGTTCATCAATCAGCGGTTCGGCTACAAGATCGGGCTGTTGACCGGACTCGGCCTGGCGTCGCTGGGGGCCCTCTCCTTCTACCCGGCCAGCAAGATCATGACATACTCCGTGTTCCTGGTGGCGCTGTTTGCCCTCGCTGCCGGGTTGTCGATTCTGGAGACGTCGGCAAATCCTTTTGTCATCTCGATGGGCCCGGAAGCCAACAGCACTCAGCGGCTGAACCTGGCGCAGGCGTTCAACCCGCTCGGCACCAATATCGGGGTGTTACTCGCCACCGTCCTCGTCCTGCCCAAGCTGAACTCGCCAATCGACCGTGCCTCGGTGACGCCCGAGCAGCTGCGCGCCATCCAGGCCGAGGAGCTGAAGGCGGTCATGGTGCCCTACATCGGGCTGGCCATCCTGCTGTTGGTGATCTGGGTCGCCATCGCGGTCCAAAAGGCTCCGACGATCCGGGAGGAATTTCCGCCGGCAAGCCCCAGCGTGGGGCCGCGCGGCGAGATCATTGGGCGGCTCTGGGGAAACCGACGCTATCGGTTCGGCGTCATCGCGCAGTTCTTCAACATCGCCGCCCAGGTGTGCACCTGGACGTTCACGATCCAGTATGCCGAGCAGGCCCTCAACGGGAGCCTGGAGTTGGGCGGTTTCGTATTGCAGATCAGCCTGCTTGTTTTTCTCGGCTCCCGGTTCCTGATGACCTGGTTGATGGGGTATTTCCGGGCCACCGCGCTCATGGCGATGCTGGGCGGCCTGGCAGTGCTGCTGTGCAGCTATGCCATGTTCAGCCCGAACCTCAGTGGCGTCATCGCGGTGGCCGCACTGTCGTTTTGCCTGTCGCTGATGTTCCCCACCATCTACGGCGTCGCGTTGCGAGGGCTGGGGCCAGCAACCAAGTTCGGCGCGGCTGGTCTGGTCATGGCAATCGTCGGCGGCGCGTTGATGCCACTGGTCCAAGGGAAGGTCATCGACGCGACGAGCCCGGCATTTTCCTTCATCGTGCCGGCCGTCTGCTATGCGGTGGTGATGGCCTACGCGCTCTACGACCTCAAGGCGACACAACAGTTCGAGCACGGCGCGCCGGAGCCGGTGCCTGCCCATACCTGACCAGCTGCCAGGCCCCGGTGTCATCACTATTCTCGCCGTCCCTAGGAGGATCGACCGTGATTCGTAATCGCCGCTGCGGCCTGGCGGCCCTGGCTGCCGGCCTCGCGCTCCTGCTCGCCGGCTGCGGCGGGCCAGCCTCAACGGCTACCAGCGGTCCCACCCGGAACCTCGAGGTGCTGTCCTGGTGGACGTCAGGGTCAGAGCGCGCCGCGCTCAACGTACTGTTCGACGACTTCCGAACCGCCCACCCGGGCGTAGCCGTCCGCAACGCGGCGGTCGCTGGCGGCGGAGGCAGCAACGCACACGTCGTCCTGGCCAACCGCCTGCTCGGTGGTGATCCACCGGATGTGTGGCAGACCCACCCCGGGGCCTCCATCAAGCAGTACATCGACGCGGGACAGGTCGCCGACGTGAGCTCGATCTACCAGCGCGACAACCTGTCCTCGGCCATTCGCCAAGACCTGCGCCAAGCCGTCTCCAAGGACGGGAAGCAGTACGGCGTCTCCACCGGAGCGCACCGGATCAACATGCTGTGGTTCAACAAGAGGCTGCTGGACAAGGCAGCGGTCACGGTGCCGCCCGGCGGCTACACAGCCGATGCGCTGCTCACCGACCTGGCCAAGCTGAAGTCGGCAGGGGCGGTCCCGCTGTGCCTGGGCGCGAAGGACCCGTTTGCCCGCGCCGAGCTGTTCGAGAACACGCTGCTGGGTGTCATCGGCGCCGACGGATGGGCAAGCCTGACATCCGATCGGCTGAACTGGAACGGCCCGCAGGTCCGCCAGGCCTTGGGCCGGTTCGGCACGATGCTGGACTATGCCGATCCGGAAGCCGGCGCGTTGACCTGGGACCAGGCGACCAGAAAACTCGCCGCCGGCGAATGTGCCTTCGAGAGCATGAACGACTCGGCGTACGGCGAACTCGTCGTGGACGGCGCCAAGGAAGGGACCGACTTCGGTTACGTGCCCTACCCCGGCACCGACGACCTATTCCTGACCGTCGTCGACACCTTCGTCATGGCGAAGAACGCCAAGGACCCGCAGAACGCCCAGGCGTTCCTGGCAACGATCGGAACCGCCCCCACCCAGCTGGCGTTCAACAAACAGAAAGGTTCCGCGCCATTGCGAACCGACGTGGACGTCACATCATTGTCGCCGTACCAGCAGTCCGCGGCGAAAGCCTTCGCGCAAGACCCCGTCCTGCTGTCGATCACGCACGGTGAAGCAAAAAGCCCACAGTTCCAGCAGGGTTTCTACGACGCAATCGCGGCGTTCGCCCAGAGCAAGGACATCAACGTCTTCAACCGGGCCCTACTCGACGCCGTGAACCAGGTGCCGCCACCCCCGCACTGAGGCCGATCTAGCTATCATGACCCACCGCTGAGGGACGGAGAAGCTCGGATCGCTATGCGCTGTCGCACGAAGGTCGCACTCACCGTCGCGGTCGCCGTGATCCTCGGCGTCACCGGCTGCGAGGCATCTGAGCCATCGTTTGGTCGCGGAGCCACGGTCGTGCCGGCTGGCGTGCCGGCTCCAAATCCACCTGCGCTGCTCCGCGATCCACCTGCGTGGACCCCCGATCGTCCTGCTCTGCGCCACGAGTTCGTCGCGCCCGCCGCACCAACCGGGTTCGAGATGTCCGGTCCGGCGTTCGACATCAAGGCCAACGTCTGCCAGATGGAGTACGTCCGACCGCTCAACCCGCCTGGCGACCAGAAGCACACGGTGTGCTGGGTGCGGAAGGGCTTCGGC
>JAICSB010000355.1 GCA_025937115.1 Pseudonocardiaceae bacterium
ACCCGGAGACCGCGAACTCCGCCCGAGTGGAGCCGTCCGAGGACGGGGTCATTGCGACCGTCATAGCCGCACCGATCGGCGCCAGGTCCCGGCTGTAGGTGATAGCTTTCGAGGCTGGACTCGGCATTGTGAGCGTGTCGCAGCTGAACAGCAGCGTCGCGGGCTTCGGGCTTGTGTAAGCAGCGACTGGCGCGACCATGCCGACCCCCCGATAGGCGCAGCCAAGCGGCGTGACGACCAGGACGGCACCGACCACAATAGCCATAAACCGTCGCCACGGTATGGGAGAATGGCTACTCCAAAAAAGCTGCATGGGTCTTCCTTCACGATCTGATTGGATGGCCGTTGTTTCAATACATCGCCACAGGTAACGCTGCCAGGCCGTTCATGATCACACCTTCCCGCCAGGTCAGCTGCTGCGCGGGCATCGCCAGCCGCAGCCGGGGGAATCGGGCGAGCAGGGTCCCCAGTGCGATGCGGCCTTCCAGCCGGGCTAGCGGTGCGCCAAGGCAGTGGTGGATTCCATGGCCGAAGGCCAGGTGCGGGTTGTCGGTGCGGGTGATGTCCAGCTCGTCGGGCTGCGCGAGGCATGCCGGGTCCCGGTTAGCGGCCAGCAGTCCGGCGAGCACGATCTCGCCGGCTGGGATGGTGACCCCACCGATGTCGACCGCTTCGGCGCTCCAGCGAAACGTTGCCACTTGCCCCGGCGGGTCGAAGCGCAGCATCTCGTCGATCGCGTCGGGTAGCCGGTGTGGCTGGGCACGGAGCAGCGCCAGCTGCTCGGGGTGGGTAAGCAGCGCGTGGACCGCGTTGCCGATCAGGTTCACCGTGGTCTCGTGACCTGCGACGAGCAGCAAGAACACCATCGAGGTGAGCTCGTCCTCGGAGAGTCGGTCCTGGCCATCGCGGGCGGCCACCAGTGCCGAGAGCAGGTCGTCGGCGCCGTCTCTGCGCTTGGTGTCTACCAATGCCCGCAAGTAGCTCACCAGCGCGGTGGCCGCAGCGACGAGCGCATCCGGGCCGGCCAGCACTCCGGTCACCCAGGTGGTTGACCAGTCATGGAATTCCGCGCGGCGATCCTCCGGCACGCCAAGCAGCTCGCAGATCACAGTGATCGGCAGGGGCCCCGCGAACGAGGCGATCAGATCAACCTGCGCCGCGTTGACCATCCCGTCGAGCAGCTCGTCGGTGATCTGCTGGATCCGCGGCGCGAGCTGCTCGACGCGGCGGCGGGTGAACGCGGTGGTGACCAGCCGGCGCAGCCGGGTGTGGTCCGGCGGGTTGCGGTTGAGCATGTGACTAGTCACCGCTGCGAACACCTCCGGCGGGAGCAGATCACGACCCAGGTTGGCCAGCGTCAGGTCGCTTTTGACCAGCCGCGGATCGTGCAGTGCCTGACGCACCTCGTCGTAGCCGGTGATCAGCCAAGCCAACTCACCGGTCGGCAACGTGATGAGGTGTACCGGTCCAGTCGCCGCGAGCTGGGCGTACCTGGCGTGGCGCCCCGACCCGTCGGTGATATCGAACTGGGCCACCACCGGGGTCTCCGTCATGTCAGTCATCATGTGCTCCGTTAGCGGCGTGTTTCCTAGAAGGGGCACGCATTGTCGATGACGACACGCCAGGACCCGTCCGTCTGCCGGCGGAGGACGACTGCCGCGACGCTACGGAGGGTCAAGGGATTCCCGCCAGGATCGTTATCTTCGATAGTCCATTCTAGGGTCCTCAGCGCAAGGTCTCCCACCTGGTGGAGGCTGTTCTGCCCACATTTTAATTCGACCCGTCCACCGGTCGCCAAGAGATCGGCTAGCATTTCCCGAATAGCACCGGAACCGGTGGCGACCTGGCCAGGACCCAAAGAAAATACTGCCTCGGCCTCGTACAGCCCGACCAGTCCGTCGAGGTCACCTGCGTTGAACGTATCCTGAGCCATCTTCAGACCGTCTTCCGGATCCTTGATCTGAATCGCACCCAATGCCGTTTTTTCCGCCATAGCTCCTCCTCCGCCGTGAGCACGACAACATCTCATCCGTAAGTACGACGACATCCCACTTAAGAGCCGCGGGTCGCGGCGCTTGATACGCGATCAATGACGTCATCACCCGTTAGGGTGGCAGGCAGTGCGGATTAACGCTGCCAGGGCTACTGCGAGCGGATAGCCTGGCCTCGCCAGGCACGTGTGGCGTCCTCGACGAACCCCTAACGTCCATGGTCACTCCCCCATGTGGTGTATGGCTACTACGTTAAGCTAAGACCTTTCCGGTTGCGGTTGCCTCGGGAACAACCCTAGGAATTAGGGCGTCACGAAAGGCTCTCGGCCCTGACCGGCTCCACAGCGAGCGGAGCTGAGTGCTGGTTAACCAAGGCCGGTATTCTCGCCATCGGGATCGCATGGCTATCGCGGCCCGTCGATAAGTTCGGACGTATGACATGGGCAGCGGCCCACGATGATCGTTCCTGATCTTCGAGCCAGCGATGTAGTGCGAGGGCCGTTGAGGAGACGTTCTCCTTCATGATCGAGAGGTGGTCGCCGCGTACGTCCAAGATCTCGTGTGATAAGTCCCAGGAGGCGCGCCAGTACTCCTCGCTGATCGGCTCGCCGACCCATTCTGGGACGCATTCGGTAGCGCGCAGAAGCAGTACGGGAGTGGTAATGGCGACCGGTTTCCAGTTCTCGAACAGGCGAAAGTACGCGGCCATGGCGGTCAATTGGTCGCCGGTCATCAACGCGAACGCATGGTCGTTGAGCGCCATGGTTTTCAGCGGCGGACGGACCTGGTCCCAGGCGTCGTCTCGCAGGGCGAGGGAATCGAGCAGTATCACCGCGGTCGGGAAGACCCCCAGGGTCTCAAGGTGGGCGGTGACGGCGTGCGCGAACCAACCTCCGGAGGAGTATCCGATCATCGCGAACGCGGTGTCGCCCAGACGGCGGCGCACGGCGTCAGCCTGCATGGCGATGACCAGCTCGGCGGTGGCGGGAACGGGTTCGCCGCGGGCCGGGCCGGCAGCGAGCTGCACCAGTTCCACTCCGTTGCCGAGCTCGGCCGCGCTATGGAAGACGGGGCGGAGTCGGGCAGCGGCCTTCAGCACATCAAGGCCCGCGTCGAACATGTCGAGCGCGCAGGCGCGTCGGTGAGGAAACGAACCGTCTCCAATTCCGCGCCGGGCGCCGGGTTGTCCTTGACGCGTGCGGGGACGGGGTCACCGGCAAGCTCCGTGCCGAGGTAGCTAGCGAGCGCGCTGACCGTGGGCTGGTCGAAGACGACCGTGGCCGGCAGCGTCAAGCCCGTCGCGTGGGCCAGGCGGGTGCGCAGCTCGACAGCGGCGAGCGAATCGAACCCCAGATCGAGGAACTGGCGCTCGGAGTCGATGTCCGAGGGCGCGGCGTGTCCAAGGATCTCGGCTGCTTCCGCCCGAACCAGCTCCAACAGGATCCGTCCACGTTCGGGCTCGGAGGCACCGGCGAGCCACGGCCTCCACACGTTCTCGACGAGGTCCACGTCGGTCGGGCCGGACGCGCCGCCGGCCTCGGGTAGGTCGTCGAAGAGGTGGCTGGCGCGGGCGGCGGTGAAAGTGGGCAGAAAGCGCTGCCAGTCCACATCAGCGACGACCGATGCAGTGTCACCCGTAGCGACCGCCTGCCACAGGGCCGTGGTGGCGACCTGCGGCGCCATGGCCGGCAGGCCACGCTGGAGTAGATGCGTGCTGATAGTTGGATCGGCGGCCATGCCACCCTCGGCCCACGGGCCGCATGCCACGGAGGTGGCGACCAGCCCGCGGGCGCGGCGCTGGTGGGCGAGCGCGTCGAGGAAGGCATTGCCCGCTGCGTAGGCGACCTGGCCGCCGCTACCCCACACCCCCGCGATGGAAGAGATCAACACGAAGGCGTCCAGCTGGTGCCCCTCCAGCAGGATGTCCAGGTGGATAGCGCCGGCGACCTTGGCAGCGACCACCTCAGCGAACTCGGCTGCATCCACCTCGGTCAGTGGAGCGAACCGGCCGCTGATCCCCGCGGCGTGCACCACCGCGGTCAGCCGGTGCTCGGTGGGAAGCGAGCTGAGCAGCCCGGCCAGGCTCTCCTTGTCGGTCACGTCGCACGCGGCGATGGTGACCTTCGACCGCGTCTCCACCCGCGGCCACGAAATGCCACAGCTGCTCCGGCGAGCGCACGCCCCCCGGGAATCTGCACGCCATTCCCACGATGGCGATCGGGTCGTCGCCGGGTCTGGTCCCTTCCGGCGCCGGCGGT
>JAICSB010000462.1 GCA_025937115.1 Pseudonocardiaceae bacterium
GGACAGCGCGGTGTCCGGGTCCAGCGCCAGCGCGAACTGATCGTGCCAGCGGAACTCGAACCGGGCGGTGGACAGCGCGTCGTCCCAGGCTTGGGCACCGGGATGGCCCTTGGCCAGGTCAGCGCTGTGCGCGGCGATCTTGTAGGTGATCACGCCGGTTTTCACGTCGTCACGGTCGGGTAGGCCGAGGTGCTCTTTGGGGGTGACGTAGCAGAGCATCGCGGTGCCGGCTTGGGCGATCATCGCCGCGCCGATCGCCGAGGTGATGTGGTCATAAGCCGGCGCGATGTCCGTCGCCAATGGACCGAGAGTGTAGAACGGCGCCTCGTCGCACCATTCCTCTTCCAGGCGCACGTTCTCGACGATCTTGTGCATCGGAACGTGCCCCGGACCTTCGACCATCACCTGCACGTCGTGGCGCCGGGCGATGTGGGTCAGCTCTCCGAGCGTCTTGAGTTCAGCGAGCTGCGCGGCGTCATTGGCGTCGGCGATGGACCCGGGGCGCAGGCCGTCGCCGAGGGAGAACGTGACGTCATAGCGGCGCAGGATCTCGCACAGTTCTTCGAAGTGTTCGTAGAGGAACGACTCGCGGTGGTGCGCCAGGCACCAGGCCGCCATGATCGATCCGCCGCGGGAGACGATGCCGGTGATCCGGCGGGCGGTCAGCGGCACGTAGCGCAGCAGCACGCCGGCGTGCACGGTCATGTAGTCCACGCCCTGCTCGCACTGCTCGATCACGGTGTCCCGGTAGATCTCCCAGGTCAGCGACGCCGGGTCACCGTTGCACTTCTCCATCGCCTGGTAGATCGGCACCGTGCCGACCGGGACGGGGCAGTTGCGCAGCAGCCACTCGCGGGTCTCGTGGATCCGCTTGCCGGTGGACAGGTCCATGATCGTGTCAGCGCCCCAGCGGGTGGCCCACACCATCTTGTCCACCTCCTCCTCGATCGAGGAGGACACCGCGGAGTTGCCGATATTGGCATTGACCTTCACCAGGAACTTCTTCCCGATGATCATCGGTTCGGATTCGGGGTGCCGGTGGTTGGCCGGGATCACCGCGCGGCCGCGGGCCACCTCGGCGCGCACCAACTCGACGTCGAGGGCCTCGCGGGCCGCGATGAACTCCATCTCGGGGGTGACGATGCCGGCCCGAGCCCAGGCGAGCTGGGTGGCCGCGCCGCCCACCGGCTCGCGGGCTGCGATCCACGGCGCGCGTAACGGGAGAAGCCCGTTGTGGACGTCGATGCAGGCTTGCGGATCGGTGTAGGGACCCGAGGTGTCGTAGAGGTCGAAGTGTTCGCCGTTGGTCAGGTCCACCCGACGGGCGGGCACCCTCAGGTCGGCACCCACCTCGCGGTAGATCTTTCGCGACCCGGTGATCGGGCCAGTGGTCACCGCGGGCTCGACGGTGCGGTCTCGCAGGCGGTTGTGCAACACGGTCATGGGTCGCCCTTCCTACGCCGGCATTACCCGGACAGGTTCTGCGGTCGACAGCCCCGGACGTTGCCCAGCTGCCCTCTCAGCCCGCTTCGGTACGAGCTCCCGCGTGTTCAATTGACCTGGCCGACCGTAGCGCTATCGCGCGCGAGCCCGCAAAAGGTGATAGATGACCGCGATACCAGTAGTATTCGGGTAGTCGCTTACGGTGACTGCTGACGTCGGGGGCATCAATGTACGACATTTCCGGCATCCCGGCACGTCGCGTCGCCGTGCTCGGTCAAGGTTATGTGGGCCTACCAGTGGCTATCCGCGCTCTTGAGGTCGGTTTCGAGGTTGTCGGTTTTGACATCGACAAGACCCGCATTGATTGCTTGCGCAAAGCTGAAACGTATATCGATGATATTACCGACGGTGATCTCGCGATCGCGATGAGCACTGAGCGTTACCGGCCTAGCGACGATCCGTCGGCGCTGGCGGGCTTCGATGTCGCGGTCGTGTGCGTACCGACGCCCTTGCGTGACGGCGTACCCGATCTGAGCTATGTCGAGGATGCTGCAGCCGTGATCGCTTCGCGCATCACACCTGGATGCTGCGTCATCCTTGAGTCCACGAGCTACCCCGGGACCACCGAGGAGATCTTCATTCCGATCCTCGAAGCCGGTTCCGGGCTGCGCGCGGGGGTTGAGTTCTTCGCCGGCTACAGCCCCGAGCGCATCGACCCGGGAAACGAGATCTGGCGATTCCAGAACACCCCGAAGATCATCGCGGGGGTGAACCAGGCCTCGCTAGACGCGCTGCAGGACTTCTATGGCCGGCTCGTCGAGCAGACCGTGCCGGTGCCCGGGCTTCGGGAGGCTGAGCTGGCCAAGCTGCTGGAGAACACGTTCCGCCACGTCAATATCGCCCTGGTCAACGAGCTCGCGGGTGTACTGCCGCGACCTCGGGCTCGACGTCTGGTCGGTGGTCGAGGCGGCCGCAACGAAGCCGTTCGGGTTCATGAAGTTCACCCCCGGGCCCGGAGTCGGTGGGCACTGCCTGCCGATCGATCCCTCCTACCTGTCCTGGCAGGCGCGGAGGTCCCTGGGCCGAGGCTTCCGCTTCGTCGATATCGCCAACGACATCAATGACAGCATGCCCGACCATGTGGTCTCCCGCGTGGTAACCCACCTCAACCAGCAGCGCAAGTCCGTCAACGGCGCCACGATCCTGCTGGTGGGGCTGGCCTACAAGCGAAACTCGCGGGACACCAGGCGATCACCGGCCGTTGCAGTCGCCAAGAAACTCGCCGATCTGGGAGCTGATCTCCGCGGAATCGATCCGCTGGTCAGCGGCGATGGGCTCCCCAGCTACATCCGGATGGTGCCGTGCGAGCCTGACCAGATCGTCGACGCCGATCTGGTCATCGTGCTCGCGGACCACGACGCGATCGACTGGGAACTCTTCGAGTCACATGCCGATCGGATCCTGGACACTCGCAACCGGCTGCGCTCCCGATCGGTGGTGCGGCTGTAGGTCATTGCCCGGCAATGTTCAGGGCGGCCTGGCCAAGATCACGGTATATGTGCCCAACGCGACAGAATTTGTCGTCCGTGGCACGCAAACAGCGATCACGAGTGTTCTTGCAGCGCTGGCCGTCCCATACCTGAGCCGCCCCACACCTGGGGTTGAGCAACTGGTCTGGCTGCTCACCGCGCATGGTCTGCACCACGATCTCCGCCGCCAGCGCCGCACTGGCGTCCTCATCGACCAGATTGCCGCGGCCGATGTTAATCAGAAAGGCGCTGGGTTTCATCAGTGCCAGTTTCGCTGCGTTGATGATGCGCTCGGTCTCGGGCATCGCCGGCAGATGCAGCGTCACGAAGTCGCTCTGCCGCAATACGTCGTCCAGCGGCATCAGCTCGACGTGATGTTCCTCGACGAA
>JAICSB010000396.1 GCA_025937115.1 Pseudonocardiaceae bacterium
CCGTGGCTGCACCGGTCAAGGAGCTGGTGCCGACGTCGCGAACCGGCCGGTGTTCGGTGCCGGTGAAGTATCCGGTGAGCCACAGGATGATCCCGGCCAACACAATACCGATGATCACCGCGACCGCTGCGATCACGGCTGGGCTGCCGGCTACCTGACCGAGCGGCTGACCGTCGATCTGGCTGATACCGGCGAGCGCGCCGAAGTTGCTCGGCAGGTAGAGGAAGGCGGCCACCGTACAGGCCACCGCCGAGATCGTCGCAGCGATGTAGAAGGAGCGGTTGATCGCGCGTAGCCCCGGTTCGCCGACCCGGCCCTTGGTGACATACACGCCGATCACCGCGGTCACCACGCCGATGGCGGGCACGATCAGCGGGTACAGCAGGCCTTTGAGACCGAACGCCGCGGTACCCAGGATCAGTGCCGCGACCAGCGTCACCGCATACGATTCGAACAGGTCAGCGGCCATCCCGGCGCAGTCACCCACGTTGTCACCGACGTTGTCGGCGATGGTGGCGGCGTTGCGTGGGTCGTCCTCGGGGATGCCGGCCTCGACCTTGCCTACCAGGTCACCGCCGACGTCTGCGGCTTTGGTGAAGATGCCGCCGCCGACTCGCATGAACATCGCGAGCAACGCGGCGCCGAAACCGAAGCCTTCCAGTACCCGGGGAGCGTGACCGGCGTAGACCAGCACGACCAGCGACGCGCCGAACAGTCCCAGGCCCACGGTGAACATGCCGACCACGCCGCCGGTGCGAAACGCGATCCGCATCGCCGTCTCCCGGCCGCCTGCCTCGTTGGAGGCGGCCGCGACCCGGATGTTCGCCCGAGTGGACAACCACATGCCGAGATAGCCGATCGACGCCGAGAACAGCGCCCCCGCCAGGAAGAAGATCGACCGACCGATTCGTTCGCCGAGGTCTTCTGCGGGCAACGCAAACAGCACCAGAAAGACCACCACGGCGAACCCGGACAGCGTCTTGAACTGGCGGTTCAGGTAAGCCGACGCACCTTCCTGCACCGCTCGGCCGATGTCCTGCATGCGCGCGGTGCCTTGGCCGGCGGCCAGTACCTCCCGCATCAGCACGCCACCGACGACCAGCGCGGCGAGAGCGACAACGGCGACCACACCGACGACGGTGTAGTCACCCCCGCTCAGGTCGAGACCCCCGCCCTGGGCGAGGATAAACCGGGACATCGGCCCTCCATGGTTTTCGTGCAGTGCACCGACTGGGCCGCCCCGTAAGACGGCGCCACGGCCGATCAGTCTAGGCATGCCGCCGCTGCTCACCTCCCCCGGTGTCCGCTGCGGCCCCGCCGGACCGCGCTCAGCGTCCCGAACTCCACAGCAGAGCTGTCCGCGCCCGCCCGCGCAGCTCTGCTGTGGAGTTCGGGAGCAGGAGGGTTGTTGAGGCGTTAGCGTGCGGGGCGAGGATGTGCGGGGACGGGAGGCGGGAAGCGGTGGCGCACTGCGACGGGCGCGGGCAGATGCTGTTGCAGCGGCTGCTCGCTACCGCCGGCGGTGCTGGCAATCCGGCTACCGCCGGCGGTGCTGGCAATCCGGCTACCGCCGGCGGTGCTGGCAATCCGGCTACCGCCGACGGGCTCGCTGGTGGCTTGGCGCGCGAATCACCGCTGCGGCACGTCACGACGATTCCCGCCCGGGCGGCGACGACGGTGCCGTGGCCCTGCTGGGTGCCCGACCGGCTGCGCGAGTCGCTCATCGCGACGGGTGTGGCGGCGCCGTGGGGGCACCAGGTCGCCGTTGCCGAACTGGCTCGGGCGGGCCGGCACGTCGTGGTGGCCACCGGCACCGCGTCGGGTAAATCGCTGGCCTACCAGCTGCCGGTGCTCACCCACCTGCTGGCCGACCAGCAGGCCACCGCGCTGTATCTCGCTCCGACCAAGGCGTTGGGCGCTGACCAGATCCGGGCGGTCACCGCGCTGGAGCTGCCCGGGGTGCGGCCGGCCGGCTTCGACGGTGACACCGCGATGGCGCAGCGGGACTGGGTGCGCTCGCACGCCCGGTGGGTGTTCACCAACCCGGACATGCTGCACCACGGCCTGCTCGCCCGGCACGACCGGTGGGCGCGCCTGCTGCGGCGGCTGAGCTTCGTGGTGATCGACGAGTGCCACGCCTACCGCGGGGTGTTCGGCTCGCACGTCGCCTTGCTGCTGCGCCGGTTGCGGCGGGTCGCGGCCCGCTACGGGGCACATCCGGTGTTTGTGCTGGCATCGGCGACGGTCGCCGACCCGGGCGTCTCGGCGTCCCGGCTCACCGGCGTGGACACGGTGGCCGTCACCGACGACGGCTCGCCGTGCGGCGAGCGCACCATCGCGCTGTGGGAGCCGCCGCTGCTCGACGAGTTGACTGGTGAGAATGGGGCGCCGGTGCGCCGCTCGGCGGGTGCGGAGGCCGCCCGGATGCTGGCCGACCTGGTGATCGAGGGCGCCCGCACCCTGGTGTTCGTCCGGTCCCGACGAGGCGCCGAGCTGACCGCGCTGGGTGCCCAGCGGGCGCTGTCCGCTGCCGCGGCAGGCGACCTCGCCACCCGGGTCGCCGCCTACCGCGCGGGCTATCTCCCCGAGGAGCGTCGCGCCCTGGAGACCGCCCTGGACTCCGGGGCGCTGCTCGGGGTCGCCTCGACTAACGCACTCGAGCTCGGCGTGGACATCACCGGGCTGGACGCCGTGGTGCTGGCCGGTTACCCCGGCACCCGGGCGTCGTTCTGGCAGCAGGCCGGGCGGGCCGGCCGGGCCGGATCGGGAGCCCTGGTGGTGTTCATCGCCCGGGATGATCCGCTGGACACCTACCTGGTGCATCACAGCGCCGCCCTGCTCGGCGCGGCGGTCGAGACCACCGTGCTGGATCCGACGAACCCCTACGTGTTGCGTCCGCAGCTGGCCTGCGCGGCCGCCGAGCTGCCACTGACCGACGCCTGCGTCGATTCCTTCGGTGGCGACGTGGCCCGGTCCGTAGTCGCCGACCTGGTCGCCGAAGGGCTGCTGCGGCGTCGGTCCGGCGGCTGGTTCTGGGCCGCCGCGCGCCACCGCCCGCATCCCGGAGTGGACATTCGCGGCTCGGGTGGGCACCCGGTGGCGGTGGTGGAGGCTGACACCGGTCGCCTGCTCGGCACCGTCGACCCCGGGTCGGCCTGCACCGCGGTGCACCCGGGAGCGGTGTACCTGCATCGGGGTGACTCCTTCGTGGTCGACGAGCTGGACCTGGACTCCGGCGTCGCACTGGTACATGCCGAGGAGCCGCAGTGGCACACCTCGGCCCGCTCCATAACGGACATCTGCGTGGTTTCAACGTTGGACCAGCGGCGCTGCGGCGGGGTCTCGGTGACGCTGGGCGAGGTGGAGGTGACCTCACAGGTGGTGGGCTACTTGCGACGGCTGCCGTCGGGCCAGGTGCTCGATGCGGTGGCGTTGGAGCTGCCGCCCTCGACGCTGCGAACCAGGGCGGTCTGGTTCACCGTTTCCGAGGACTTACTAGAAGCCGCCGGGTTGCCGTGTGCCGCATGGCCCGGAGCGCTGCACGCCGCCGAGCACGCCGCGATCGGCCTGCTACCGCTGGTCGCTACCTGCGATCGGTGGGACATCGGTGGGGTCTCCACCGCGCGGCACGCCGACACCGGTGAACCGACGGTCTTTGTCCATGACGGGCACCCCGGCGGTGCCGGGTTCGCCGATCGGGGTCACGCTGCGCTGGCACCCTGGCTGACCGCGGCCCGCGATGCCATCGCCGCCTGCGAGTGCCCGTCAGGCTGCCCCTCGTGCGTGCAGTCCCCCAAATGCGGCAACGGCAACGACCCCCTGGACAAAACCGGCGCCATCGTCGTCCTCGACACCGTCCTAACCTCACTGCACGCCACCCCTGGTCATGAACTCGGCAGCACGGACCTTTTCGTCGAGCAGAACGTCGGTGCTGTCGAGTTCA
>JAICSB010000591.1 GCA_025937115.1 Pseudonocardiaceae bacterium
ATCTGGATCCGTTGCTCACCGCGTTACGCCAGCCCGACGCGTCCCCAGCCGTACTCTGTACTGAAGAACTGTCCACCTTCCAACCGTTCTGGCTCGTGGATCGCCAGCAGATGGCGTACCGCCCACAGATACCCAAAGGTCCGTGCGGCCAGGCGTCGTCCGCAGTCACGGCGGCACTGCACCGTCTGCACTGACATCTGAGAGGGTGGTTCGTGGAGATCTGTCCATTTAGGACTGGCGGCGAGTCAGAGTTCCCGCTCGGCGTCCTGCGTGGATGATGCCGTGGAGGGCAGCGCGAACAGGCCCGGTTCGGTCTCGATGAGGACCTGGCGGGCGACCAGACGCTTGAGCTTGGCGCGTAGTCCTTCGGTGTCCTTGGGTGCGATGCCCAGACCGAGCGTCAGGCACACGTCCTTGGCCCGCATCCCGCTGGTAGCGGCGGTGAACACGGCGGTGATCAGCTGGTAGGCGACGCTGACGACGGTCGCGTCGACGGGTGCGGTCGCCTCGGGGACGCCGGTCAAGGCGGTCAGGGTCTTGCGGGTGGTGGCCAGATCACGTGCCGGCTCGACCCAGGTCAAACCCGACTTTTATCAGATTGAAGATCGACTAGCGTGTGCGGCTGGTTGAGCTGCGGCTTTACTGATTGAGCGGGGCGGATTTGCGCACTAATCGGCGGCCGTAGAGTGGGCCGGTGTCTCCGTACGTGCGCACGGTGAAGACGGCCTCGGGTGCCAGGGCGGTGCAGATCGTGCACTCGTCGCGGCGCGGGTCCCGGGACATCGAGCACATCGGGTCGGCGCACGATGATGTCGAGTTGGAGCTGTTGAGGGCCGTCGCGCGGCAGCGGTTGGCGGCCGGGCAGGACGAGCTCGACCTCGGCCTGGCCGGCATGGGCGGGCAGGGCGTGGCGGCTGGCGGTCCGTTGCCGATCACGTCTTCCCGGATGGGGCACCTGTGGGACGCCCTCGCGCACGCCTACCGGGTGCTGGGGTTCGAGCGTGCCGCGGGCGGGGATGAGGTATTCGCCCAACTGGTGCTGGCCCGGATCATCGAGCCGACCAGCAAGCTGGACACGGTGCGGGTGCTGGAGGAGGCCGGGATCGCGCCGGTGTCCTACCCGACGATCAACCGGCGCCTGCCGACGTATGCCAAGGCGGCCTGGCGGGCCAAGTTGGCCAAGGCATGCGCGGCGAGGGCGGGGCTGGGCCCGGCAAGCCTCGTGCTGTATGACGTCAGCACCCTGTATTTCGAGACCGATGCCGGCGACGGGTTCCGGGAGCCGGGGTTCTCCAAGGAACGCCGCCTGGAACCCCAGATCACCATCGGGCTGCTCACGGACGCGTCGGGATTCCCGTTGATGGTCAACGCGTTCGAGGGCAACACAGCAGAGACGACCACGATGCTGCCCAGCATCCGGGCGTTGATGAAGGCTCACGCCTTGACGGACGTGACGGTCGTGGCCGACGCCGGGATGATCTCTGCCGGGAACCAGAAGGCAATCGAGGACGAGGGGCTGTCATTCATCCTCGGCGCCCGGATCCCCGACGTCCCCTACATCGTCAAGGCCTGGCGCGAGGAACATCCCGACCAGGAGATCCCCGACGGACACATCTTCACCCAGCCCTGGCCCGCAGGCCCCAAGGACAACCGCCGCGACCACATCATCTACTACCAGTACAAGGCAGACCGGGCCCGCCGCACCCTACGCGGAATCGACGAGCAGATCACCAAGGCCGAGAAAGCCGTCGCCGGCAAGACCGAGGTCAAACGCAACCGGTTCGTCCAACTCTCCGGCGGCACCCGCACCGTCAACCGGCGCCTGGAGGCCAAAGCGCGGGCGTTGGCCGGCCTGAAGGGCTACGTCACCAACCTGGCGACATGCCCCGACGGCACCCCCATCACTGCGCAGTTCGTGATCGACGCCTACCACCGACTGTTCCAGATCGAGAAGTCCTTCCGGATGTCCAAACACGACCTGCAAGCCCGCCCGATCTACCACCGCACCCGCGACTCGATCGACGCCCACCTCACCATCGTGTTCGCCGCCCTCGCCGTCAGCCGCTACATCGAGGACGCCACCGGCTGGTCAATCAAGAAGTTCGTCAAGACCGCCCGCCGCTACCGCACCATCGAAATCCAGGCCGGCCAGCACACCATCACCGCCGCAGACCCCCTACCCGACGACCTCCGCGACGCCCTCGACCGCGTCCACGGCAACGACCTGCGCACTAACTGATCAAACTCAGGTCAAACGGCGCCCCCGCCATCCCCACCCCGACTCCAGCGGCGAAGATCGATAGAACTGACCACAGTGGACGGAGGCCGGTGGTCGGCCGACGGGCACCCCGAGCATGATCCAGACTGGGGTGGCCGGAAACGCACTGGTCAACACGCACGAGCACGGACCCCCGCCGAACCAGCACGTCGACACAGCTTCGACATCGGAGCACCATCGGAGCACCGCGCTCCCACATAGTGGGAGATCACGGCAAAATGCGGGACAGAAGAAAGGCCATGACGAGCGTTTCCGCTGGTCATGGCCTTGATCTCGAAGCGCGCCCGAAGGGACTCGAACCCCCAACCTTC
>JAICSB010000268.1 GCA_025937115.1 Pseudonocardiaceae bacterium
CCCCGCCATGCGAGTTGCTTGCGTCGTACATCGTGAGAAGGTGGTGACAGTGTTGGTCAGCTCTACTACTCTCACGGTATCGAGCAGATGCACGGGCTAACGAGAGTGCGGCGCGACGTCGGGTTCGAGAAGCGGAGGAGATGCCATGAACCACGCGGTTGTACGGTCCATCTTCCGTTTCTGTGCCGGGCGACGGAGTCGAGCCATTCCTTCCCCGGATGACTAAGACCCGGTCAATCCGGTTACTGTGGTATCCACGGTGTGGTGACTGGCGGTCCGAGCGCGGGATTTAGGTAGTCACCGTCGTGCAACGTTAGCTGGAGGTGAGGGGGAACTCTGGCCATTTCCTGTAATTTAGTTTGAGCTGCCCTAAGTCACCGAGTTCTGGACATTCACGGAGCGGCTATGGAGCGGCGTCGAGCGATCGCCTGGGCTGGTTCGATCGCCATGACGGGATGTGCCAGCGCGCTCGCGCTGGGCGCGCTTGTCGGAGGGTTCGGCCTCGGGTCTTCAACGGTATCGGCGATTCCGGTGGGCACCTCTGGATCGGCGGGATCCATCCCAGCCCAGGTCGACTCGCTGGTGTGGTGGTACGTGGCCCGCGCGTCCGGTCTCTTAGCCTGGGCTTTGCTCGCGGCCTCGGTGATAGGCGGACTGCTGCTCGGAACGCAGCTCGCGCGAGGACGCGCTCGTAGGTGGACGCAGGGCGTCCACGAGTTCCTCGGGCCGCTCGCAGTGGTCTTCACCGTAATCCACCTGTCCTCCGTGCTCGCCTCCGACCAGTTACGGATCGGCGTGCAAGAGCTGATCGTCCCGTTTGTGCGGCCTGGCAACCCGGCGGGCCAGGGTTGCGGGGTGCTGGCCGTCTATCTCCTCACCGCGCTCGCGCTGACTTCCTCGGCGCGGGCCGTACTGTCTTGGCGATGGTGGCGCCGTCTGCATTTGTTGGCGTTCCCGCTGTTCGGCCTGGCTAGCGCGCACACAGTGCTTGCCGGTAGTGACACCAGCAGCCCGATCTTGCATTGGGCGAGCCTGGCGGCAGGATTGGTGATCTTGTTTCTGGCGGCGTTGCGCCTCTTCACCGCGAGACCGGCTGGCACAGCCGCAGTGGCGCCCGCGGAGCCACGGAACACGGAGCTGCCCGTACCCATCGTGCCGGAGCCGAGGCCGGCGAATCCTGTTCCAGCATCCGTCACCGAGCTGCGACTGCTTATCGGCCAGACGACGTGGGAGGCCGACAACGTCTTGTCATTGCGGCTGAATTCCCCGGACGGGACGCCATTGCCGAGGTGGGAGCCAGGAGCACACATCGAGCTGGCGCTGCCCTCCGGCCGGCGCCGGCAGTACTCGCTGTGCGGCGACCCGAGCGATACCCATTCATACCGGATCGCGATTTTGCAGGTTCCCGGTGGGCGTGGCGGGTCGGTGGAAGTGCACACCGACGCCCGAGCCGGTCAGCTGATCAGCGTTCACGGGCCGCGGAACCATTTTCCGCTGGTCCCCAGCCCGGCCTATTTGTTCATCGCCGGCGGGATCGGCATCACCGCGGTGCTGGCGATGGTGGCCCGGGTGGCCGCCGCAGGTGGCGAATGGAAACTGGTCTACGCCGGCCGACGCCGAGCCTGCATGGCCTTCCTCGATGAGATCCGTGCGCTGGGGCCCGATCGGGTCGAGGTCATGCCCGCAGACGAACGCGGCCGCCCGGACCTGGACGCGATCATCGGTGCTGCGCCAGCGGGCACCGCTGTCTACTGTTGCGGCCCGGACCGGATGTTGGACGCGGTGCAGGAGCGGGTCGCCACCAGGCCGGATCTGTGCCTGCACAGTGAGCCTTTCGCCGGCACCGCGGCCAGTGGTGGCGCCGCACTCTACGTTGAGCTACACCGCACCGGGCGAATCATCAATGTGCCCGCCGACCGGAGTGTCCTGCAGGCGATCCGCGACGTCACCCCGGCGGTCTCGACCGGATGTGAGCAAGGCGTTTGTGGTGCCTGCCGCACCGAAGTCCTCGCCGGCGAACCCGACCACCGCGACAAACTGCTCAGCAGTGCCGAGCGCGCGGCTGGCACGATGCTGATCTGCGTCTCCCGTGCCCGCAGCGAGCGGCTGACCCTTGACCTGTGAGCGACTACCGGTCTCAGCGTCCCCTGATGTCCCTACGTATCGGGCGATGGCGGCGGCCCCCCGAGGGGTAGACAAGCCGGGTGATCCCGATGACCGTGCCGACGATTCCGATGATAAGTAGAGTGCTGGTTAGCGCCAGCGTCAGGGCCATCGCACCCATTGTGATTATCCCCCTGCACCCACGAGGTGTGGAGTTGGCCGGGCACGGAAACGGAGCAGAAACAGACTCCGCAGCTCAGGAAAGCCGATCATCGGTGATGTGCGCAAGGGGGCCCGCGGATTTTCAAGAGAATTCCCCAAAACATCACAAGGCGTGATCGCCACTCACTACTTGTACCCGCAAGGTTGTCCAACGGCGGCCGCGGCCGTGACTCACAGCCGCACCGTCGTGGTCATGCCCACGATCGACGGTCGGCGTGGCGTCGAGCCGAAGCCGAACCGGACCGGCGGGCGCACCTCGGCCAGGGTTCCGAGGTCGGAACCCTGCCAGCTGGCGGTGACGGACACCAGTGGTTGGAGATCCCAAGCCCCGTACCACTCCCTGCGCCCGGCACCGGCGCTACCCCGGGTCCGCACACCGGGGAGCACGGCTCGGACCACCGGGTCCACCAGAGTCGCCCACGCCGGGGCAGTAGCCACTCGGCGCGGCACGGTTCGCAAAAGCAGTCCGAGCCAACCTCTTGGTCCGACGATCAGGTCGGCTCGCAGCCGTCCAGCCACCACCGCCACCCGCCCCGGTTGGCGGATCACCTCCACCGGTGCGACGTCGACGCAATCGAAGCGGTAGGTGCTGGCGACGAACCGGGCGACCTCGTCGCTTGGCGCGATCAACAATCTGGTTCCATCGGGTGTTTCGATCATGACATCGCTGATGGGGCCGAAAGGCGACACCGGCCATCGTCCGACGACGATACGGTGGCCCGAGGTCGTGCCGAAGGCGGCGATCTCGCCGTCAAAGAGCCAGCGCAAGGCGTCCACCCAGCTGTGAAGGAGCGCGGATGATCAGTACGATCGAGCTTACCGACCAGGGCAGCGCGCTCGTTTATACGTTCGACGACGTGATGCTCTACCACGGGCCGGGTTCCCCGGGCGGGGTGGCGCACGCCGTGAAGGTGATGGAGCGGGTGCTTCCGCTTCTCGAGCCTGGCGGCCTGCCGGAGCGGCGCGAGATCGAGGTGCACACGGCTTTCGCCGGGCCGGGCGCGCGCGATGCGTTCGAGATGGTCACCCGTGCGGTGACCGAGGGCCGGTACGTCGTCGACGATGCGTTAGCGCGTCCCGAACGGGGTCCGACGCACGAGCGCTTCGTTTTCCGGCTCGGCTACCGCGGACGAAGCGTGACGGTGGCTCTTCGTGACGGCTACGTGAGCGCGGAGTTCATCGCGCTGGCAGGGATGGAGCCGCGGACGGCTGAGCAGGAGAATCGCTTGACTGTCCTGAAGCGTGAGATGGCTGAGCTGTTGCTAGCGACGCCTGCGGCCGAGGTGTACGACGTGGATGACAAGGATTGACCCATCTCGTGCGCCACCGCGGTGTAAGTCAGTCGAGACGGGGTACTCCTGGTTCCTATGACTTGCGATGGCGTGACCGAGGCGACTGGTGATCGCGGTGTCGACTTCGGCGTTGCGCAGACGACGTCATGAGTGCGGGTGCGCCCACCGGGGAGTTTGTCCACGTCGCGGCCCTCTATGCCTCTGACGCGCAACTGCGTGACCTGTTGTTGCCTTACCTCGATGAGGGCCTGTGCCGCGACGAGAACATCCTGGCCGTGATCTCCGAGGATGCCCGCCGAGTGTTGCGTGACGCCCTGGGTGATGCCGCCGACCTCGTGCAGTGGGGCGCCTCTGGGGTGTCCTATGACCGGCTGGGCCAGATGGTCGAGGGGTTCGCTGGCTACCTCGCCCAGCAGCATCGCGCCGGCGTCCGCACTCGGGTGATTGGGGAGCTCGACGCGGACAGCCATCCGGACCGGGTGAGTCAGCATCTGCGCTACGAATCGATGGCCAACGAGATCTACGCGCCCTATGGATATCCGGTGGTGTGTCTGTGGGATCAGCGCCGCTACCCACCCGAGGTGCTGGCCCACGTCCGGGCCGTCCATCCACAGCTGCTGGACACGAGCGGGCCGATCCCCAGCGCCGAGTATTGTCTGCCCATCGACTACCTCGCCCGGAATCAGAGCTCACCGGCAGCTGCGCCGGTTGATCTCGATCTGGTCGTGCACCTCGACTCCGCCGATGATCTTGGAAGGTTGCGTCGGCAACTGCGTAGCTGGGGCGCCCGCTGCGGTATGGGGGGCCAGGACACAGACGACATCGTGATAGCGGTCGATGAAATCGCCACCAACGCCTTGGAGCACGGTCAGCCGCCCGCCTGCGTGCGCGGTTGGACCGCTCCCGACGCCCTGTTCGTCCAGGTCGACGACCAGGGCCGCGCCTGCATTCCCGCGACCACCGGCTATCAGCGACCCAGCACCAATGCTCGACGCGGCAGAGGCATCTGGATAGCGCGCCACCTCGCCGACGTTCTGAGCACCCACACCGGTCCTACCGGCACCACTGTGGCCATGCGTTTCGCCAGGCCGGCAGGATTGCCGGTCAGCTGACCGTCCTGACCGCGTCCACCGCGGAGATCGGCCACCTGTTGCATGCCGATGGCGTTGGGATGATCCGGGGCAGCGGTGCTGGTGGTAGCGGTGCCTTCCACCCATCTCACGCCGGGTCGTTGGCAGGCATCGTGGCCGACTGAGCCCGCGTAGGAGTCGACGAACACCGCGTCGTGCTTGCCGGCCTGGTCAGCCAGCATGACGGTGAGCTGCCGCTCCACCCCGTCAACGGTCGGTGTCCGGGCGAAGCGCGTCGAACTGGGCTGGGTTGGGTCCCAACCGCACTGGCTGCGGAGCCGTCATGTCGTCGGTCCTCGCGCCGCCACAGCTGACGTCGGTGTAGTCCCGGATGCCTAATGCCTGGGCGAGCAGCGCTGGGTAATTGTGGGTGGAGCGCTGGCAGCCGATCGGATCGGCTCGCTGCTCAGGGATCCCGGGACCGGACGCGTAGGAGTCGCCGAGCGCGACGTAATGCTGCGGGGCGCTCCTCACCTCGGCGGCGCCGATGGTGGGAAGTCCAAGCA
>JAICSB010000286.1 GCA_025937115.1 Pseudonocardiaceae bacterium
AGATCACGATGAGCAGGTAGAAACTGACCATCAGACCCAGCGTCGCGACCCGGGCCCGCCGCTCGCCGAGCATCACCGGCAGCGTGCGGATTCCCAGCGGCTCGTCGTAGGGAATCTTGTCGGTGTGCTTGCCCATCAGCACCGACGTGCACAGCAGCGCATAGGGCAGCGACGCCAGCAACACCTGCCAGCTGACCGACCCGACCGCCGCGTAGTACGTGCCCCCGACCATCAGCGGGCCCCAGACCAGCAGCACGTCCGGCTCGCCCAGGCCGCGTTTCTTCAGCCGCAGCGGCGGTGCGGTGTAGGCCACCGACAGCACGAACCCGGCGAGCGCGAACACCACCACTGGCCAGCCCCGGGCCAACGCGAGCACGACCAGGATCACCAGGTCGGCGGCGTTGACGACCAGCACCGACACCACCAACGCCCGGCGGGTGACCAGCCCGGACAAGATCGGGTGCGGGGCATACAGCGCCCTCGGGTAGCTCGCGGTGTCCGACCCGGTGCTGGTGTCGTAAAGGTCGTTCATCAGATTGTTGGCGACGTGCGCCAGCGTGATCCCGACCACGGCCAGCACCAGCCAGCGCCAGTCGACGCCGGGCGCGCGTGCGGCGAGCAGCCCGGCCACCAGGCCAGCGACCAGCGTCATCGGCAGCACGGCGGCGCGGGAAACCACGATCCAGCGGGTCACCGCGTCGATCGGGCCCTCCGGCGGGTTGGTGGTACTCAGGGCATAGCGCCAGGCACTCACCCGGGAGCGCGGCGCGGTATCGGTCACACCGCCGAGCCTGGCACATCTGCGACCAGATCGGTCAGCGGAAGGCGTACACCACCGCAGCCATGTCCTCGTCCGCGTGCCCGGCGTCGGCCGCGGCCGACATGAGGTGCTGGACCGCCTGCATCAGCGCCGGATCGTCGCCGGCTTCCCGCAACGCGTCCACGATGAGCCCGGCGTCCTTGACCGCGCCAGCCAACCCGAACGCCGGCGCGAAGTCGTCGGCGAGCATTGCCTTGCCCTTGAGCTGGGCGTACGGGCTGTCAGTGCCGCCGCCGGCGATGGTGTCCAGGAACAGCTGCGGGTCCACGCCGAGGTCGCGGGCCAGCGCGATGGCCTGCCCGGTGGCGGCGGTGATGGACAACACCCAGGAGTTCAGGGCGAGCTTGAGCCGATGCCCGTCGCCGACCCGCTCACCGACCCAGACCGTCTTACTACCGATCGCCTCGGACACAGCCTCGGCCGGGTCCGCGGCGACCTTGGCGCCGTCATCGGCCAGCGGCCGGGCCTTGTCCGCGCTGCGGTTCCAGACGGTGACGTCCAGTCCCGCCTTCACCAGACTGCGGGCCATCCCCGCGCCCATGATCCCGGTCCCCAGCACAGCAACACTGCTCGTCACATCAGCTCCCTCCGGTCACCTACCGCCTGCCCCTCATCATGAACAACCCGGCGATGGTTCGCAGTGCGACAGAGTGAGTTGGAACCGGGCGCCGTGGGGGTGGGGTAGGCAGGTGAGCTCGCCGTGGTGAGCGCGGGCGAGACCGCGGGCGATGGACAGGCCGAGACCGGCGCCCCCGGTGTCGCGGTCCCGGGCTTGGGTCAGCCGCACGAGGCGGTCGAAGATGCGGTCCCGATCGGTGCTGGGAATTCCGGGTCCGCTGTCGGTGACGGTGATCTCGGCGCGGTCCAGCACCTGGGCGAGATCGATGGTGATGTGCCCGCCAGCGGGAGTGTGGCGGCGGGCGTTGTCGAGCAGGTTGGACAGGATCTGGCAGATCCGGGTCGGGTCCACCGGTGCGACCAGCTGTGGAAGACCCGTGCGCTGCACCGATAGCTGCGGTGCCAGTAACCGGGTCCGGTCGATTTCCCCGTCGATGAGCGTGCCGAGGTTAGTGGGTTCGATGCGCAGTTCGAGGCCGGCGTCGATGCGGGCCATGTCGAGCATGTCGGTGACCAACCGCGAGGCGCGGGCGGTTTCGCGCATGAGCAGAGCGGCGCGGCGCTGCTGGCGGGGTTCGGCGTTGGTGTCGGGGGCGGTGGCGAGTTGCTCCGCGGTGGCATGGATGCCAGCCAGCGGGGTGCGCAGTTCGTGGGCGGCATCGGCGAGAAACTGGCGGGTATCGGCCTCCGCGCGCTGGGCGCGGGTGGCGGCGCTCTGTGCGCGGGTTTCGGCCGCCTCTAGCGCGTCGAGCATCCGGTCGAAGGCATCGGCGGCGCGGCCGAGCTCAGTTCCGGCCCGGTCCGGGCGCAGCCGCTGCCCCCGGTCCCCTGCGGTGATCCGGCGGGCCAGCGCGGTGAGCCGGTCCAACGGACCCAGCGCCCGCCCGATCGTCGCGACCAGCAGGGCCGCCGCCAGCAGCACGGCGGCAAGGCCAGCGCCGAGCAGCACCCACCGCAGCTGACGATGCACCTCAGTGATCGCCGTGGTGTCCGCGACCAGGGTCAGCCGCGAACCGTCCGGCAGCGTGCGGTGCATGACGGTGCTGGTCGGTGCGGGTGGGCGTGGTGCCGGGCCATGGAGATGTCGCCCCGGTGGAAGGGGCTTCGGACCGACCGATGGGCCGAGCCCGCGGTCGCCGTAGGTGACCCCGTCTGGAGTCCGGACGCGTACCCGGATGTCCTGGCCTTGCAGCTCGGCCACCAGCTCCGATGCGGAAGCACCAGCCTCGGCCAGGATGACGGCGCGGGCCGATCGGTCGGACAGCCGCGCGTCGAGGTCTCGGCGCAGCTGGGCCCCCAACGCCACATCGACCACGATCGCGACCACGACCAGCAGCAATGCGAACACCGCCAGCACGCTCAGCGTGACCCGTCGGCGTAGCGACGGCGTCGCCGTGGTCACGGTTGGGCTCGCAGCACATATCCCAGACCGCGCACGGTGTGCAGGATGCGCGGGCCGTGGGCTTCAAGTTTGCGGCGCAGCCCGCTGATGTAGACCTCGACGAGGTTGGGATCGTAGGCGTCATAGCCCCAGACCGCGGTCAAGATCTGGTCCTTGCTCACGGTGCGCCCGCGCTGCTGGGCCAGGTAGGACAGCAGCCGCAGCTCCGTCGCGGTCAGCTCCAATACCACGCCGGCGCGGCTGGCCTGTCCGGCTTCGATGTCCAGAACGACGTCACCGAGCTGGATCGCCGAGGGGATCGCCCCGCGGCGGCGCAGCACCGCGCCGACCCGGGAGACCAGCTCGGCCAGCAGGAACGGTTTGACCACATAGTCATCCGCGCCACCGTCCAACCCGCGCACCCGGTCCGGCAGCTCGTCCCGGGCGGTGAGCAACACGATCCCGGCATCGCCGTAGCCGCGCACCACATCGATCAGGGTGAATCCGTCGCGGCCGGGCAACATCACATCCAGCAGCACCAGATCCGGCCGGAACGCTTCCAGCACACCCTCCAATCCGGCGCCATCAACCCGCCCGCCCGCGACGTAGCCGGCATCGACAAGCGCTTCGACGACCATCTCCCGGATCGCTTCGGAGTCCTCCACCACCAGCACGCGCGCCGTGGCCGAGCCACGAGTAGGTGGTGGTGTTCGCTGTCGAGCGTTCACTTCGTCATTGTGTCTGGATTGAGGCTGAGGCGAACCTGAGTAGATGCCTCGTTTCGGCGCGGTCCTCAGGTTCGCTTCAGCTACCTCGACCAGCGTGATCCCTATCGCCTGACGAATACCGATCGCACTGGGAGCACGCCATGACCACCAACGCCACACCCGAGCCTGAGCAGCGGCCGAACCAGAGGTTTCGCTGGATACCGCGGCTGCGCTGGCCGATCGTGGCAGTTGGCGTCGGTGGCGCATTGGCCGGCGGTCTGATCACCGCCGCGGTGATCACCGGCACCGCACCAGCGAGCTACTTCAGGTCCGGTACCCCCGTTGCAGGTCAGTCCTCAACCACACCCGGACAACCGCTGGCCGCACCCTGCCGCCCGCACCACGGACACCACGGACGACGGCTGGCTCCGCGTGCTCCGGGGGGCGCTGCGACTCCGTTGGCGCCTGGACAGCCCGCGCCACCGCCGGGCGCCCCAGCACCTCCACCGCCCGGCCAACCCGCGCCGCCGCCCCCACCGCTTGGCGGTTGATCGTCGCACCTATGGACCCGCGGGCTCGGTGAGAGCCGAGCTACCCGCCGTCAGCGACGTGCGGCGAGCCGGCCGCCGTACCGATCCCGTATCAGTACCGTCAGTCAGCGCCTACCCGGTTTCCGCTGCCCTGGGGGACGATCAGGTGGCGGCGGGATCGACTCGACGGAAGGCGCGATCCGCGGCCACACCAGCAGCACCGGGCACGGGGCATAACCGCTGGCTGGGGTCCCGCGCCGGTCGTCCGCGGCCGAACAGACCGGCATAAGCACCGGCCACGGCGGCGGTCACCTCGGCCTCCCGGACATAGATCAACATCACCCGGGCCACCGCTACCTCTTTTCAGCGGACACGTTAGCCACCGAACATGCGCAGCGACACCCACAGCGCGAGCACGCTCACCACCAGCACCGGCGGCACAGTGAGCGCGCCGAGCCGCAGGAACTCTCCGAGCTGCGGCTCGGCATTGTTGCGGGTCAGGATGCGTCGCCACAGCAGGGTGGCCAGCGAGCCGACATAAGTGAGGTTCGGCCCGACGTTGACCCCGATGATTACGGCCAGCACGACTCCGGGACCGGCCGCAGCCGCGGCCGGTAGCAGCACGAGCACAGCGGGCAGGTTGTTGACCACATTGGCCAACACCGCTGCCAGCGCGGCGACTGCGAGCAGGGCGGGCAACGACGGACCGACCGGTACCAGCCGGCCAATCGCACTGCCCAGCCCGTTGTCCTCCACCGCCCGTACCACTACCCCTAGCGCCAGCACGAACGCCAGAAACGGCACACTGCCCGCGCTGACCAGGCTCTTGACCGTAGTCGTGCGGCGGCACAGCGCCCGCACAGCGAGGACCGCCGCACCGGCAGCAGCAGCCCAAGCTGGGTTGACTCCCGCGATCGAGGTCAGCCCGAAACCGGCCAGGGTCAGCGCCACTACCACCA
>JAICSB010000738.1 GCA_025937115.1 Pseudonocardiaceae bacterium
GCCGCGACGGCGGTGCCGACCACATCGGCGAGAGCGTCGGCGGCCCCCACCTCATGGAAATGCACCAACTCAGCGGGGATGCCGTGCACCGCGGCCTCCGCGTCCGCGAGGAGCCGGAATGTGTCGGCGGCTACCCGGGCGGCTGCCGCGCCCAGCGGGACCTGCTCGATGGCGGCGAGCACCTCGGCCAATCCACGGGTGGGCTGGTCAGTGGCCGGAGTGACGACCACAGTGCGCGCGCAGCGCAGCCCGCAGCGCCGGGTCTGCGAGATTGTGACGTCCAGATCGGGCACCCCGAGCGAGGTCACTGCGGCGCGTACCGCGGCAAGGTCGGCGCCGGCGTCGAGCAGCGCACCGAGCAGCATGTCACCGGCCACGCCGGCGGTGCAGTCCAGATACGCCGCCCTGGGATCAGCCACCGTGCACCCTCGCAACGATCTTGACCGCGTGTGCCGCGGCGCCGAAGCCGTTGTCGATGTTGACCACCGACAGCCCCGGTGCGCAGGACGCGAGCATGGTCGCCGCGGCGACGTGCCCGCTCGCACTGACTCCGTAGCCCACACTGGTGGGTACCCCGACCACGGGTGCTCGGATCAGCCCGGTGACCACCCCCGGCAGGGTGCCCTCCATTCCGGCGATGGCGATCACGCAGTCGGCCTCGGATAGCTCGTCGAGGTGTGCGAGTAGCCGGTGCAGTCCGGCGATCCCGACATCGGCGATCAACCGGTGTCCGGCGCCGAGCGCCTGCAAAGTGGCGATCGCTTCGCGCGCGACCGGCAGATCCGAGGTACCTCCGGTGAGCACGGCGACGAACCCGCGGGCCGGCGGCAGCGCACCGACGATCACGGTGCGCCCGGTCGGGTCAGTCACGACCGGCTCGGTCTCAAACCAGCTCGGTGCCCGGTGCAGCACACCGTCGGGGCACCGGGTGGCCAGCGCTGGGAACCCGGGTTCGCAGCTGCGCTGTGCGGCGAGCAGCCGCAGCGTCTGCTCCTCGGTCTTGCCCTCGGCGAAGATGACTTCGGGCACGGCGGTGCGTCGCCGGCGATCGGAATCCAGCCGGGCGATACCGCTGACGTCTCGCGATGAGTGCGGTGCTGAGTCGACCACGGTGCCGACTATCTCACGCAAGCCGGTGCCACTTCGGGCATGCGAGGATGGTCGACCATGCACACTGCGGATTCCGTCGTCACTACCTCCGCCGCGGCCGCGCTGCTCGACCGGCTGGGACGCCTGGACCGGCTGGTGGTGGCCTTCTCCGGCGGGGTGGACTCCGCGGTGGTGCTGGCTGCAGCGGTCCGGGCGCTCGGGGCCGATGCCGTACTTGCCGCCATTGCGGACTCGCCCAGCCTGGCCCGCGCGGAGCTGGCAGCCGCCCGGCGCGTCGCCGGACAGATCGGGGCCCGATTGCTGGTGCTGGCTACCGACGAGCACACCGATCCGGGTTACCAGGCCAATGCCGGCGATCGCTGCTACTTCTGCAAGCGAACCGTGCTCACCGCGGTATGCGGTGTCGCTCAGCGCAGGGGTTTCGCCCACGTCGCTACCGGCACGCACCTCGATGACCGCCGTGCCGCGCACCGCCCGGGCTTGCGAGCGGCTGCTGAGCTCGGGGTGTGCGAACCGCTCGCCGAGGTGGGCGCTACCAAGGAAACCGTGCGCTTGCTGGCGACGCACTGGAACCTGTCGGTGCGCGACAAGCCGAGCACGCCGTGCCTGGCCTCCCGGATCGCCGTCAGGGTCCCGGTGAC
>JAICSB010000086.1 GCA_025937115.1 Pseudonocardiaceae bacterium
AATCCGGAGCCGGTGATGGTCGCGGTGCCCTCCGGGCCCAAATATCCGATCACCGTGCGCTCGCGCACCGCGGTGGCGTACCGGCGGGCGGCCGACTGCGGATCGAGGGAGATGGCCAGTTTCTTGATCCGCGCCGCGAGCTCCCCGGTGGTCAGCCTTTCGGCGTGGGGCAGCAGCCGGGTACAGACCACCTCAGTCTGCTCGGGGGTCAGATCAGCGCACAGATCGGCGAACACCCACGCCTTGCTCCGATCAATCCGGCCGGTCTCCAGTGCGGTGAACACCGCCGGCATCCGCAGCACCAGGGCCTCGGCGAAGTTGAGTTCCCGGTCGGCGGCGCGGCGGGTCCAGGCCAATGCGGCGCGGATCTCATCCGCGGCATACGCCGGCGGTTCCGAAAGCCGGGATACCTCATCGTCGTAGGCGGCGGGGTCGCACAATCCGACTTCCACCATGGTGGCCAGCAATCGGGCCTGGTCATGGGACAATTGCCGCGCGCGAGCCCGCAATACCTCTACGACGTCAGAACCGGTGAGTGCAGAAATATCGATTCCGGCCAGCAGCGCACCCAACTCCGGACCCGGCGCCATCTGGGCCAGATCCGCGGGAAGCAACTGCCGCACCATCACAACCCGAACGCTACAAGCAAGGTCTGACAGTCTCGGACGTCCAACCCGGCAGCCCGAACACAATCCCACGGCGACGATTACGCCACCAGCGAAAACCCACAACACCGGCGTGAAAGATGAAGGACCCGCTACTCAGAAGCAAAAGCAGTGTTCCCGAAGGCGACCTACCCGGTGATGCTCACCATAAAGCGGATCGACGGCCTGGGCACCGCGATCCTATATTCCGGCGAGCGCCTGGCCGACGCTACGACGTGGCGGAGGCGATCTGGTCAACAACCGTGGCCCACTGGCGGCGGCTCACGGTAATCGTCGGTCCTTCCCCGTGGTCCTTGCTGTCCCGGATGTGGACGAACTCGAGTTGGGCAAGGTTGACTTCGACGCAGTTGGCGTTGGCGGCGCTGTGGCTGCTCTTGCGCCACCCGGCCGGCGCGGGGTCCACGCCCGGACCTGGGCGTGTGTCGCGGTTCATGTCATCTCCCTGAGCATCTGCTCGATCAGGGCGACCGAGTCGTCGGCACCAAGAGCCGACCGCAGCAGTCTACTCGCGGTGTCCTGGTAGGCGGCGATCTCGTCCGGCTCCTCAAGGAACAGGTCAGCGGTCTTGCCCTCCAGCAGCACCGCCCCCGGTTCCACCCCGAACTCGACGATTGCGAACGAGCCCTCGACCGCGGCGTGGGCCCCGGCGGTGAACGGGATCACCAGGACCGTCACGTTGGGCTGGGTGGTGGCGGCCTCGATCAGCTGCCGCAACTGGCGGGCCATCACCGCGCGACCGCCGACCTCACGGTGCAGCACGGCCTCGTCCAGGATGGTGATCAGCTGTGGCGGGTCGGGCTTGGTGAGGATCGCCTGCCGCGCCATCCGCGCCCCGACCTTGGCCTCGACCTCCCTGGGCATGGCGTGCAGCCCGACGGTGCTGATCACCGCCCGCGCGTAGGCGGCGGTCTGCAGCAGACCCGGTACGACGACGGGCTCGAAATTGGTGATCGTGGTGGCGTCTTCCTCCAAGGCGATCTGGGTCTGGGTGGCGTCGGTCAGCGCTGAGCCGTAGGCCTGCCACCAGCCCCGCTCGGCGGCGCGCTCGGCCATCTCCAGGTACTCCCGCTGCTGGGGCACCGGCACCCGGTAGGTGTCGAGAAGCTTCTCCACCTCATCGACGGTCATGCCGCGCTTACCGCTCTCGATGCGGCTGATCGTCGGCCCGGACAGACCGGCTCGCCGGCCGGCGTCGTCGACGTTCAGGCCGGCGTCGTTGCGCAGTCGCTTGAGTTCCCGGCGCAACCGCCGTGCGCGGACCGTCGGGCCAGCGCCACCAGGCATCTCCCGTATCTCCCTGCGTCGAAATCGAGGGTGACACTGGTGACCGGCATGGGGTGGACCGTGGAGCAGACCAGCCATTGGCTTGCCTGTGACGCAC
This sequence comes from Pseudonocardiaceae bacterium, assembly GCA_025937115.1. The sequence goes on from JAICSB010000086.1 coordinate 2,047, forward strand.
TGCGCGAGGTGCTGCGCCAGACCCCGCAGGCGGGGCCCGGCGTCGCCGGGAAGATCGATTCGATCCGGTACCGGGCCTGTGCCGTGTTGTACACCCTGCTGCTCGACCATCCCCTCGATCAGCGGGGCCGCTGCCGGTCCTGCCGACGCTCCGGCGCGTTGATCGGGCCGCGACGCCGACCCTGCCGGATCCACCTCAGGGCGAGCTACTGGCTGCTGCGCCAACCCGATGAGCCCCTGCTGCCATGGCATCTTGCCGACGAACTCGGCCTCGGCGCCGTGCCTGATGGCCGAGCACCGATGTCGTTGGCACCCCCGGGAGGGGTGCTATGGCCAAGGTGACGCCGGACCGCGATCCGGCCACGCACCGGCGGACCACCCCGCAGGTGCCCGAACCCGGGTTCCCGAACAAGACCCCGGCTGGCCGCCGGTCGAGCACCCCCGACGCTCCTGGCGGCCAGCCGGATCCCACGCCAGTGATCCCCAACCCAGCCGCTGCCGCCCAGGCGCTGTGCGACCACTTCCTGGTCAACGCCGACCGCGGCGACCACGCCGCCAACGACGAACTCGTCGCCGAGTTGGTACGCCGCATCCGCTCCCGCCAGACCGCCCGTGACGGTGCGCACGAGTGCGATCAGGATATAACGGACATCCAGGGACGCCCTGTGGTGGTGCCGGATCGTCGGGATGACGAACGGAACGCTGTGCCGAAGTCTCCGGCGCCGATGTCGAGCACATCAGACGCGACGTCGCGGCGTTCGTCGCGTGTCTAGAGTCCGCAGGACTGCTCATCCGATAACACCGACCTGTGTCCGGGCGACCCGGACTCGGTTCATGCGGTCGAATGCGGGGACAGCAGGCGGTGCGCGCGCTGCAGTCCAATGGACAACAGCAGGGTAGGCAGCCGTGGACCGGTGTCCGAGGAGCACAGCAGCCGGTAGAGCGCGGCGAAGAAAACTCGTTGCGACTTCTTCAGCTCCGGGCTGGGCGGTGCGTCCTGGGGCAGCCCTTGGAGCAGCTTCGGGACGGCGTACACCAGACGGGCCAGGCCTTCGAGGGTCCAGGCGTTCTGCAAGCGTTCGTCGAGCATGCGCACGCCCTTGCGCGTCTGCTCATCCAGCTCCCGCCACACCTCGCTGTTGAATTCGGTGCGGATCGTGGTGCGTTCTTCGGGCGGCAGCAGACGGCTTGCGTAGTTGATCGCGCAGGTCAGCCGGGGCTCCAACTCCTTGAGCAGAGCGTCGCGATCAGGCAAGGCATCGGCGTTGTCGACATGCTGGCGCACGAGGCGATCGATCTGTTCGGTGTTGGCCTGCGTGAGGTCGGCAGCCGAGGACAGCAGCCGGAACGAGACCGGTCGCTGACTGTGCTCTACCGGGCCCGCCGAGGTGCGCAGGCACACCTGGCGCACGTGCCTATCGACCGCGGACGCTGCCGCCGCGTCGGCGCGCTCGCCGAACTGGTCCCACTCGTCGTAGAACCGCTGCACCGCCCGCGGCGAGAGGTCAATCGTGAACGAGTGGGATGGGGCACGCCGCACGTACAGCCAGCGCAGCATCGCCGGTTCCAGCACGTCCAGCGCGGTCGCGGGGATCGCTGCGCCACCGGCCGAGCTGGACATCTTGCTCGATCCGCCGGCCAGGCCAACGAAGGTGTACGCGAACGAGAACGGGGCCGTACCACCGAAGATCTCCCGAACCAGAACCTTGCCGGAGGCGTAACTACTCGATGGCGAGTGATGATCTTCGCCCGCTGGTTCGAAGTCCACCTGCTCGTGGACCCACCGCATCGGCCAGTCCACCTTCCACACCAGCTTCCCGGAGATCGAGGCGCCATCGGCCAGCGGCATCTCCCCGGCATGGCCGCACCGGCAGCGGTAGGCCACGACCAGACCGTCGTAGCCCGTGACCGTCGTGAAATCCTTCCCACAGGACTGGCAGTACGGCTTGAACGGGTAGTACTCAGCCCGGCGTTGGGCCAGCGGCCTGTCGTGCAGACCCTCGGTCTGGAACTGGGCGAGGATGTCGAAGACCTCGGCCCGGCGGTCCATGGCCTGGCGGATCGCGGCGTTGTACGTTCCGCGCGGGTGCAGCTCGGACTGCCGCACCTCGCGCATCCGCACGCCCATCCTGGCCAGGGCATCGGTGAACTCCACGATGAAGTGCTCGGCGTAGGAGTCGCGCTCACCGTAGGGGTCCGGCACCGCCGCCACCGGGCGGCCGACATGCTCGGCCAGGCCCTCATCGAGCCCGGCCGGCACCTTCCGGAACCGGTCATAGTCGTCCCACGAGTGCAGGTGCACCGCGTCGTAGCCGCGGGAGGAGATCTCCTCGGCTACCAGGTGTGCGGTCATGACCTCGCGCAGGTTGCCGAGATGGATAGGCCCCGATGGGGACACGCCCGATGCGCACACGATCTGCTTCACACCCGGCTGCTTCACATCGCAACGGTGGGCGTGCTCGATCGCGACATCAGCCGCCCGTTGAATCCAGCTCAGTTCCGTCTCGCCCACGAACCCTCTCCCAACACGCGCGCACGCGCTCGCCAGCAACCCGTCCAAAGTTAGCAGCGCGCACTGTCGGGCCACCGCCCGACAGACCACGCCGCCAACGACGCGCTCGTCGCCGGGCTGGTACACCGCATCCGTTCGCGCCAGGCCGCGCCAGAGGCGTCAGAATAGAGGTTCTTCGGGCTGGACAGGGCCGCCGAGCGGGAGGTGGTGGGCGACGTTTCCGGCTGAGTCGCGCAGCGCAAGCGCCATCGCGGCGTCGTCGTGGCCGCCCAGCAACCGGTCAGCGCACGGCCGTAGTCCACCCGGTACATGGCCTAACACCCGAGGGTCGCCCTCCGAGCGCAGGCCCCGACGGTCTCGGCAGCAGCATGTTCGGAACAGACAGCTTGATCGTGGTTTGTGTGCCTGGCGCGACATCACATGTCGCTTTACGCACACAAACCACGATCAACCTCCGGAATCGGGTCAGAACAAGATGCTCTCGGGCTCGGCGGGGCCGTTGGGGGCGGGGCGCGCGACGGTGTTCTTGGTACGCTTGCGACGGCGTATACCTCGCATCGGCGCGTCATGTCGACTCGCCCTTGGTCGTCCACCACGCGAAGTGCAGAGCCTCGAAAGACACTGGGAGCTTCGAGGATGAGCGCGTGCTCTACGGCTTCGGCTCGGAGCGGCTGCTGATCGGCAAGTTCTGCGCGATCGCGGCCGGGGTGCGTTTCGTCATGGCCGCCGCCAATCACATAAGTAGCGGCCCAGCTACGTTTCCGTTCACGATCTTCCCCGGTCGCTGGCAGGACGAGACGTTGGAGACCTTCCAGGCGCACACGATCAGCAAAGGCGACACCGTGGTGGGCAACGACATCTGGTCGGCCGAGACGTCGCCGTGATGCCCGGTGTCACGATGGGCAACGGCGCGATCCTCGCTACCGCTGCAGTCGTCACCCGTGATGTGGAGCCCTACACCATCGTCGGTGGCAATCCTGCCCAGCTGATCAAGCAGCGATACTCGGAAGCCGATGTCGAGCTGCTCCAACAAGCGGCGTGGTGGGACTGGCCCATCGAGATCATCAGTGCGCACACCGCCACGCTGATGGCCGGCACCCCGGCCGCGATCGCTGAGATCGCCGGGCACATCTTTCCGTCCGATGCCCGGCCGACGTAGCCGCGCGTGGTGGGATGAAGGCCGTGGGCGTGACGGTGGTGGGCAGCGTCAACCTCGATCTGGTGGCCGCGCTGCCGCGGTTGCCCGGACCAGGTGAGACCCTCACCGCTGCCGGGTTTACCCGGATGCCCGGAGGCAAGGGCGCCAACCAGGCGCTGGCTGTGCACCGCCTCGGGCTGCCGGTGCAGCTGATCGCCGCGGTGGGTGCCGACCCGGAGGCCGCCACCGCGCTGGAGCTGTTACGCCACGAGGGAGTGGGTCTGGAGCGGCTGCAGAGGGTCACCGAGCCGACCGGGCTGGCGCTGATCGCCGTCGACGCCGCGGGCGAGACCACCATCGTCGTGGTACCCGGCGCGAACGCAGCATTGCAGGTGGATGCGCAGGACGTGGCCGGCGCCGAAGCGGTGCTCACCGTGCTGGAGGTGCCCGAACAGGCAGTGACCGCCGCTGCCCGCCACGCCACCGGGCTGTTCGTGCTCAACGCGTCGCCAACCCGCGCGGTCCCGACCGACGTGCTGCGGCGGGCCGATTTGGTGGTAGTCAATCGAGGCGAATACGCCGCGCTACCCGCTCTGCAAGCCGCCCGAGCCGTTGCCATCACCGACGGACCGCGCGGCGCGGTGCTGCTTCGCAACGGCATCGAAGTCGCGGCCGGGGTCCCCCCGTCGGTCAACGCCGTGGATGGCACCGCTGCCGGTGATGCGTTCATCGGCGCTGCGGTAGCAGGTCTGCTGGGCGGACTGCCCGATGCCGAGTTGCTCGCACGGGCCTGCGCTGCAGGCGCGCTGGCGGTGACCCGGCCCGGTGCTCAGCCGTCCCTGCCGACCGCCGCCGAGATCGACGAGGTGCTTGCCCGGTGACCGTACCGATGATCATAGATACCGACCCAGGGGTGGACGATGCGGTGGCGCTGATGCTGGCCGCAGCGAGCCCGGAGGTGCAGCTGCTTGCCGTGACCACAGTGTTCGGCAACGCCGGCGTGGAGGTCACCACCGCCAACGCGTTGCGGCTGCGGACCCTGGCCGGGCTCGGTAATCTGCCGGTGGCCGCCGGTGCCGCCCGGCCGCTGGTGTACCCACCACCGCGGCAGACCGATCGCTGGCACGGTCGAGATGGCTTGGGCGGGCACGCCGACCTGCTACCGGAACCCAGCGGACCGGTCAATGCTCTCGGCGCGGTGCCACTGATGGCCACCCTGCTACGTGGCGCGGTGGTCCCCGTGACGCTGGTGGCCATCGGACCGCTGACCAACATCGCGCTACTGCTCGCCGTACATCCCGACGTCAAACCGTGGATCGGTCGCATCGTGATCATGGGTGGCAATCTCGGCGGTGCACCAACCGAGTTCAACATCGGTTCCGATCCCGAAGCCGCCCACCGGGTGCTTGTGGAGGAGGACGTGGCGACCACGCTGGTGTCCTTGAACCTGACCCAGCGAGCCACGGTCGACGGTGCCTGGCTCGCAGAGCTCGCGACGGCCGGACCGCGCTGCGCGGCGTTGGCCGGCATCATCGGACATTGCCGGCAACAGCGCTCGACGCCGGTGGCGCTGCACGACTCGTTGGCTGTGCTGGAGGCCACCGTGTCGGGCACGCTGACGACCACCCCGATGGCCCTTCAGGTGGTCTGCGACCATGGACCCGACCGCGGTGCCGTGCAGTCCGGCGACGGTCCCGGACGCCCCGTGCAGGTGGCGTGCGACGCCGACCTGACGTCGATCAACGCGATGATCCTGCACCGACTTCGAGCTCTGCGGTGATGCCGGACGACCGCCGCGCCCGCAGCCGCAGTATCCCCACGGCCAGCAGCGCCCCGAGGACGCCGCCCGCCGTGTTGTGCACGAGATCGCGGAGCTGACACTCGCCGCCGCCGGTAGCGCCCTGGACGAACTCCGCGAACCCGCTGATCAGCGCGCTCGATGTCACGATGAGCAACGGACGCCGAGTCGCCAGGGTGCCCAAAATCCCAAACGGCACCAGCATCGCCACGTTGAGCTGCTCGTAGAGATGCGTCAACGACAGGCTGCCGACCGAACACTCGCGCAACGTCGTCAACGGGTTGAGGCCACCCACGGAGAAATGCCCGAACGGCCGCACCACGGTCAGCGCCAATACCAGCGCCAGAGCGCAGCCAGCAAGTATCGCCGGTACCTGAGCCCAACCCCGACGCGGCGCCAGCCACCAGGCTAACCCGCCGAGGAGGATGGCTCCCGGAACGAAAGCGGCGGGCACCTCGAGATGGTGTAACAGGATGTTGAGCAGGTTGTGCGGGTTGAGGTCCGGTCCGTCCGACACCCCGCGCACGCTAGCCGAGGCGGCGTGCTGCCCGACGGGCCACCTCACCTATTGGCGGTGAAGGCCCCGAAGGCGGTCGTGACGACGAACAGAATGATCCCGACGACGAATAGCCACAACAGACCCTTGATGGCGATCCCGATGCACGCGACGATCAGCCAGATGACGAGCAGCGCGACGATGAGACCTACCATGATGGCCTTCCCCTCCACGGTCCAGGCCGCGTGCAGCCCGGTTCACTGGTGATGCTACTCACAGCGACTACGTTACTACATCCGTGGGGGCTACTGAGTAGCCGCGCGGTATGCGAAGTAACGCTGCCCGGAACGGCGTAGTACCAGATCGACGCCGAACGTCTTCGACAGGTTGTCCCGGGTCAGCACCGCACCAAGCAGGCCCTGGGCGACCACCGCACCGTCGCGCATCAGCATCGCATGGGTGAACCCGGGAGGGATCTCCTCGACGTGGTGGGTCACCAGCACCGTCGCGGGGGCGTCCGGATCGGCGGCCAAGATGGCCAGCCGGCTCAGCAGATCCTCCCGGCCACCCAAGTCCAGCCCAGCCGCGGGCTCGTCGAGCAACAGCAGCTCCGGATCGGTCATCAACGCCCTGGCGATCAGCACCCGCTTGCGTTCTCCTTCGGACAGGGTGCCGAAGCGGCGCTGCGCCATCCCCTCCATCCCGAGAGTCGCCAACAGCCCAGTAGCCCGTGCACTGTCGACATCCTCGTAGCGTTCGCGCCACCGTCCAAGCACCGCGTAGCCGGCACTGACCACGAGGTCGGCCACCACCTCGTCACCGGGGATCCGGGACGCCAGCGCCGCCGAGGAGAACCCGATCCGTGGACGGAGCCCGAACACATCGGTGCGACCAAGCCGTTCCCCCAAGACGTGCACCAGCCCGCAGGTCGGGTGCAGCTCGGTCGCGGCCAACCGCAGCAGGGTGGTCTTGCCGGCGCCGTTGGGTCCCAGAACGACCCACTTCTCGTCCAGCTCAACCCGCCAGTCCACCCGGTTCAGCAGCGTGGCAGCGCCGCGCCGAACGCCTACGCCGTCCATCTGCACGACGAGATCGGCCTCGTTGTCAGGTGGTGTCTGATCCCCCGCGTTCACCCCGCCATTGTGCTGATCGGAACAGGGAGGCTGCCGATTGGTCCAGCCACTGTCGGACCGGCCAGGCAGGATGACTGTCCATGAACCGCCCGCAAGTTGGCCGACCATTCCCGCTCGGCGCACACGCCGAGGGCGGCGGGGTGCGCTTCGCGGTGGCTTCCTCGATCGCCGAGGCGGTCGAGGTCTGCCTGCTGTCCGCGGATGGCGGGGAGCTCCGGGTGCCGCTGCCGGAACACACCTTCGGGGTGTGGCACGGGCTGCTGACCGGGGTGGGGCCCGGGCAGCGCTACGGCTACCGGGTACACGGGCCATGGGACCCGCCGCGTGGTCTTCGGTGCAACCCCGCCAAGTTACTGATCGATCCCTACACCTTGCGGATCGAGGGCAGCGTGACCGATCTGCGGGCCGCGCTGGGCTACCGGGGCGATCCCACCGGCCCGCGTTGCGCTATCGACTCGCGAGGCAGCGTCCCGGTATCGGTGGTCACTGTCCGTGGCGGCCCGGACACCGGCACCCGGCCCGACGTGCCGTGGGAGCAAACGGTGCTTTACGAGCTGCACGTGCGTGGCTTCACCCGTACCCATCCTGACGTTCCCCCCGAGCACCGTGGCACCTATCTGGGGTTGGCCCACCCTTCGGTGATCTCTTACCTCACCGATCTGGGTGTCACCACCGTGGAACTGCTGCCGGTGTCCGCGTTTGCCCGGAGCCGCTGCTGCTGCACGCAGGGCTGACGAACTACTGGGGATACTCGCCACTGGCCCTGCTCGCGGTGCATCCCGGGTACGCCGCAGTGCCCGGCGAGGAGGTGGCGGAGTTCCGCACGATGGTGGCCGCGCTG